>DASQRI010000129.1:0-19257 GCA_035642975.1 Mycobacterium sp. | reverse complement strand
GCGGTGTTGGTGGTGGGCTGGAGCAGCGCCGGCTGGCGTCGCAAGGCGGTTTCGGTGCTGGCCATCCCGCTGTGTGTGCTCAGCGCCGGCGTCGCGCTGAACCTGTGGGTGGGCTACTTCTCCACCGTGCAGATCGCCTGGAATGAGCTGACCGCCGGGCCGCTGCCCGACGAGACCGACATGGCCACCGTGACCGCGATGCGCGAGCGCAACTCCGTGCCCGTCCACGGCGCGGTGGTACCGGTGAGCATCCCGGACGACGCCTCCCACTTCAAACACCGCACCGAATACGTCTACCTGCCGCCGGCATGGTTTGCCAGCCCCACAGTCAAGCTGCCGACCGTGATGATGATCGGCGGCGAATTCAACACTCCCGCTGACTGGCTGCGCTCCAGTAACGCAGCCGCCACCATCGACGCGTTCGCCGCGTCGCACGGCGGCGATGCTCCGGTCTTCGTCTTCGTCGACGCGGGCGGATCGTTCAACAACGACACCGAGTGCGTGGACGGGCAACGTGGAAACGTGGCCGATCACCTCACGAAAGATGTCGTGCCGTACATGGTTTCAACGTTCGGTGATAGTGCGATCAGCGCTAACTGGGGCGTCGTCGGCTGGTCGATGGGCGGTACCTGTGCGGTGGATCTGACCGTGATGCATCCGAACGTGTTCGGCAGCTTCGTCGACATCGCCGGCGATATGGGCCCTAACGCCGGCACAAAGAGCCAGACGATCAAGCGATTGTTCGGCGGAGACGCCGCGCAGTGGGCCGCCTACGACCCCTCGATGGTGATCACCAAACACGGTCCCTACCAGGGCATCGCGGGCTGGTTCGCGATATCGTCAGACCCGCCGCCGCGCGGATCCAAGCCGGCAGCACAGATTGACGACGAGGGCGCCATAGGACTCGGCGGTCAAGACGCTTACGGGCGCATCGATGATCAGACCCAGGCCGCTCACACGTTGTGTTCGCTGGGCCGGGCCAACGGAATCGACTGCGCCGTCGTCGCAACGCCGGGCAGGCATGACTGGCCGTTCGCGTCCCGGGTGTTCGCCTCGTCGTTGCCTTGGCTGGCCGGACAACTCGGCACACCGGGAGTTTCGCGGATCCCGTTGCCGGACAACGCCGGCTACGCTCAGGCCGCGCCGCGGTCGGCGTCGCTGGCCGAGTCGGCAACCAAGCACCACCACTAGTCATCGCGGCATCCTGCGCCAGATGAATTGCGGCAGTAGCCGCATGCCGAAGAACAGCGGCCGCAGTGTCCACGGAATCCAGACGGTGCGGCGCCGTTTGGCCAGCGCACGCGCGGTCGCGGCCGCCACCTGCGACGGCGTGCTGGGCAGCGGAGCGGGCGTCATACCCGTCGTCATCCGCCCGATCACGAAGCCGGGCCGCACCAGCAGAAGCCGCACTCCGGTCCCGTGCAGCGCGTCGGCCAGCCCGCTGGCGAACCCGTCCAAGCCCGCCTTGGCCGAACCGTACACATAGTTGGCCCGACGCACCCGCACACCGGCCACCGACGAGAACACCACCAGCGCTCCCCTGCCGGCCTGTCGCATCGCGGCGGCCAGATGGGTGAGCAGACTGACCTGCGCGACGTAGTCGGTGTGCACCACGGCCAGCGCATGCGCAGCATCGAACTCGGCGCGGCTCTGGTCGCCGAGGATCCCGAAGGCCAGCACCGCGGTGTCGATCGGCCCATGCTCGGCGATGACCGAAGCGACGAATTGACCGTGTGAGTCCAGGTCGTCGGCGTCGAACTCCCGGGTGGACACCGCCGCCGCGCCGGCCGCGCGGATTGCCGCGGTCTGCTCGCTGAGCCGGTCCGCTGCCCGCGCCGCGAGCACCACCGACGCGCCGGGCGCAAGCCGCAGCGCGAGTTCGATCCCGATCTCGCTGCGGCCACCGAGGATTAGCACTGTCCCTGCGCCCGTGTCATTCACGGCTGCGATTATGACCTGCGCTAGCGTGAGCGGTGATGGCGAACTCCACTGCCCGGCTGACCAACGACGCTTTGGCCTTCCTCACGGAGCGCCATCTCGCCATGCTGACCACGCTGCGCGCCGACAACACCCCGCACGTGGTGGCGGTGGGCTTCACCTTCGACCCCATGACACACATTGCGCGGGTGATCACCACGGGTGGCTCGCAGAAGTCGGTCAACGCCGATCGCGGCGGGGTCGCGGTACTCAGTCAGGTCGATGGGGCCCGCTGGCTGTCGCTGGAGGGGCGCGCCAGCGTGAACAGTGAGATCGACGCCGTGCGCGACGCGGAGCTGCGCTACGCCCAGCGGTACCGCACACCGCGGGTCAACCCGCGACGAGTCGTCATCGAGGTGCAGGTGGAGCGGGTACTGGGGTCCTCGGATCTGCTGGCCCGCAAGGCCGACTAGCGCCGCTATACCAGCGTGGCGCCCGGCGCGTGGATCACCAGCGGAACCGCAGGGAAATAGGCCGCCATCTCCGGTCGTGATTTGGCCAGCGCGGCGGTGCCGTAGCCGCGATGGCGGTAGTGCGGATTGATCCAGATGCGGACGTGAACCTCGTGACCGGTGAGCTCACCGAAGACCATGCCGACCTTCTCGTCGCCGTCGACCGCGACGAACCAGGCGGCCTCTTCGGCGTCGAGTCGCTCCTGCGCCGAGCGGATCTCATCATCCAGCCCGCCGGCAGGATGGCCCGACCCGTCGCCCTTGGCACCGATGTCCTCGGTGCGCGCGGCGAAGATATCGCGGTCGGACGTACCGGAAAACGGGCGAAGCAGCAAGCTGTCGCCGGAGCTGGCGGGCCGGTCCTTGAACGTGAAGCTCAACAGGTTGTTCAGGTCTCCGAGCTCGGCTTCGATCTTCTTGCGCGAGTCCTTTGTCAGCTGATCGAACGACATTCCGATGACCGCTTCGGCGCCCAGTCGTGAGGTGCACAGCAACTCGACGATGCCGTCGACGGCCGATGGCCGATCGTCGGCGTTTACGATCAGGTCCAGCACTTCATGTCGGCGTTTCAACGCGGCCAGGAAAGCGTCGGTGATCTCTCGGCGGGCGGCGGCGCGGTCGTGGTCGGTCATCGCACGAGCCTAATACGCGCGCGCGGATCAGCGCCTGCCATCCCACAGCCATACTTAGACCGGTACGACGATCAGCTCGTGCGGGCGGTTGTTGACCGATTGCGCGCCGTCTTCGGCGACCACCACGATGTCTTCGATGCGCGCCCCCCACCGGCCGGGGAAATAGATCCCGGGCTCCACGGAGAACGCCATGCCCGCCTGCAGCGGCAGATCGTTGCCCGCAACGATGTACGGCTCCTCGTGTACCGACAAGCCGATGCCGTGCCCGGTGCGGTGCACGAAATATTCGGCGAGCCCGGCTTCGGCCAGCACCCCGCGGGCCGCGGCGTCGACCTGTTCGGCGGTGACGCCGGGGCGCACCGCTTCAACTGCCGCCCGTTGCGCCTGCTGCAGCAGTGAATACTGCTGCGCCACTTCGGCACTGGGTTCACCGATGCTATAGGTGCGCGTCGAGTCGGAGTTGTATCCGGGCTCGTAGCTGCCGCCGATGTCGACGACGACGATGTCGCCGACGCGAATTTCGCGGTCCGAGTATTCGTGATGCGGGTCGGCGCCATGCGGGCCCGATCCGACGATGACGAACGCCACCTCCGAATGCCCTTCGGCGACAATGGCTTCGGCGATATCCGCGGCGACGTCGGCCTCGGTCCGGCCGGGAATCAGAAACTCCGGCACCCGGGCATGCACCCGGTCGATGGCGGCGCCCGCCTTGCGCAGTGCGTCGATCTCGGCGGCGTCCTTGACCATCCGCAGTCCCCGCAACACGCCGGTGGCCAACACCGGCAGCACACCGAGAACATCGGTCAACGGCAACAGGTGCAGCGCGGGCATCGAGTCGGTGACCGCAGTCGCCGCCGGAGCGCCGCCGATGGCTTCGGTGACCAGTTGATAGGGATCGTCGCCGTCGACCCAATCCCGCACCGCCAGCCCGAGATCGGTGACAGCGGATTGTTTCAGCGACGCCAGCTCCAGGCGCGGCACGACGACGGTAGGGTCGCCGGAGACCGGTAGCACCAGGGCGGTGAGCCGCTCGAACGTCTGCGCGCGCGAGCCGAGCAGATACCGCAGGTCATACCCCGGGGTGATCACCAGACCGGTCAGCCCGGCCTTCGCGGTGGCGGCGGTCGCCGCCGCGATGCGGCGCCGGTAGACCTCTGCATCGAAGCGGTCAGATCCCATGGGTTTCAGGCTAGCCGGGCGCGGGCTGGCAGGATGGCGGGCATGTCCGCACCGCTGCTGCTGCTTGACGGCGCGAGCATGTGGTTCCGCTCTTTTTACGGCGTCCCGTCCTCGATCACATCACCGGACGGCCGGCCGGTGAACGCGGTGCGCGGCTTCTTGGACTCGGTGGCCATGCTGATCACCCGGCAGCGGCCCGGCCGGTTGGTGGTGTGCCTGGATTTGGACTGGCGACCGCAATTCCGGGTGGATCGCATCCCGTCGTACAAAGCGCATCGGGTCGAGGAGGAAAACCCCGACGGGCAAGCCGATGTCGAGGAAGTGCCCGACGAGTTGTCGCCGCAGGTGGAGATGATCGAGCAGATCCTGGACGCATTCGGCATCTGCACCGCGGGCGCCGAGGGTTTCGAAGCCGACGACGTGATCGGCACGCTGGCCGCTCGCGAACGACACGATCCCGTCGTCGTCGTCAGCGGCGACCGGGACTTGCTGCAGGTCGTCACCGACGATCCCGTCCCCGTCCGGGTGCTCTACCTCGGACGCGGCCTGACCCACGCCACCTTGCTGGGCCCTCACGAGGTGGCCGAGCGTTATGGCGTGCCGGCCGACCGGGCCGGCGAGGGCTACGCCGAATTGGCGCTGCTGCGCGGAGACCCCTCCGACGGGCTTCCCGGTGTACCCGGTATCGGCGAAAAAACCGCCGCCACGCTGCTCGCGCAGCACGGCTCCCTGGCCGAAATCCTGGCCGCCGTCGACGACCCTAAATCGTCGCTGGCCAAGGGCGTGCGAGCCAAGCTGCGCAACGCCACCGACTACATCGACGTCGCCGGCCCCGTAGTGCAGGTGGCCACCGACGCGCCCGTCACCCTGTCGACCCCGACCGACGCCGTGCCATTGGTGGCTGCCGACCCGGCTCGTACGGCGGATTTGGCTACCCGGCTCGGGGTCGGCTCGTCGATCGCGCGGCTGCAGAAGGCGCTCGACGCGCTGCCCGCGTCGTGAGTGGACGCTACTTGGGCCGGCCGACCTCGTAGGTGCCCTTGTTGTCTTGGAAGGTCACCGTCACCTGACGCTTGGTGCCGTCGATGCTGACGTCACAGTCGAAGCTGGCGCCCTTTTTGACGGTCGGGTTCTGGCCGTTGTTGCACTTGACGTCCTTGACGTTTTTCGCCCCGTACCCGTTGGTGCCGTCGGTGAGGATCTGCTGCACACCGGCTTCGGCCTTGCCGACGTCCAGCTTGGTGGTCACGAAGAACCCCGGTGCCCAGAAACCCAGTACCAGCACGACGGCGACGACGATGGCGGCGAGCACACCGATCACCGTGCCGACCAGGGCCCGCGATCGTTTCGCTCCGGGACCCGCCGGGGACTGCCCGTAAGGTCCGGGCGGGTATTGACCGTACTGGCCGGGCTGTCCGTACTGGCCCGGTTGTCCATATTGACCCGGCTGTCCGTACTGGCCGGGCTGTCCGTACTGGCCTGAGGCTCCGTACTGGCCTGGTTGTCCGTATTGCGCGGTCTGAGCGCCGTGCTGGTCCTGCTGCGGATAGCCCTGCGGGAAGGTCGGAGACGGCGGATAGTACTGCGTGGGCGGTTGCTGGTACTGCCCGTACTCGGTCGGCGTGTACGCGGGCGCGTGCCAGGTTTGTTGCTCCCCGCCCGAGGCCTGCCAGCCTTGCTCACCGGACGGTTGCTGCTGCCAGGGCGACGCGTGCTGGGTTTGCTCCTCGCCGGATTGCTGACCTTCACCCTGGGGCGGCTGCCACGGATTCGTCGGGTCGGGTCCCTGCGGTCCGCTCATCGTTGTGTCAGTCCTCTCAGTCCTGCGTGCAGTGCTCGCCTCGGTCGCCGTGTGCAACCGTAGCTCCGGCTCAGCCTACCCGGGGTCAACTGCCACGACGCCGCGCCGAATCGCGTCGATCGCGCGTTTCGCGGTGACTCGCAGCTCCGGTTGCGGGGCGGCATTGCGGATCTGGTCCAACAGATCCAGCACCTGCCGGCACCAACGCACGAAATCGCCCGGCGACAGGGGCGGACCGGAGCCTTCGGCGTCCGCAGCGGCCAGCGCGGTGACCAGGTCGCCGCTGCTGGCCCAGCGGTAGATGGCGGCGACAAATCCGTCGTCGGGCTCGCGGCTCAACGTGATGCGATGCCGGTGCTCGTCGGCGCGCAACGCCGCCGACAGGCGCCGAGTCTGGTGCAGCGCCTGACGTAATTTCGCAGTTGGTATCTCCGCGTTTCGCGGCGGCCCCGGCCCGTCCCCGCCCCGCGTCTCGAACAGCACCGCCGACAGCACCGCAGCCAACTCGGCCTCCCGCAAACCCGTCCACGCGTCGGTGCGCAGACATTCGGCCACCAAAAGGTCGCTCTCGCTGTAAATCCGGGCGAGCATCCGCCCGTCGTCGGTCACCGCGGGATCACCGTCGACGACCTCGATAAACCCGCGCTCGGTGAGCAGCCCGACGATGCGGTCGAAGGTGCGGGCCAGTGAGTTGGTGGCAGCGGCGACTTTTTTCTGCAGCGCGGCGTTCTCGCGTTCAATGCGCAGGTAGCGCTCGGCGATTCGAACCTGGGCTTCGCGATCGGATGCGTGGTGCACGGGGTGACGGCGCATCTTCTCCCGCAGCGCCACCAATTCGGGATCGGTATCGGCGCCCTCGGTGCGTTTGCCTCGACGATCGCCCGGGATCGACATTCCCGCGGCCGCTGAGCGCAAAGCCGACGCGAGATCGCGGCGCACTCGGGGCTGGCGGTGCTCGACCCGCTTGGGCAAGGTCATGGACCCTACCGGTGCCGAGGCGCCGGAATAGTCCGCCGACGAAATTCGCCCGGCCCAGCGGTTTTCGGTCAGCACCAACGGCCGTGGGTCGTCGGTGTCGCGGGCGGGTTCCAACACGACGGCCAGTCCGCCGCGTCGTCCGTGGGTGATCGTGATGATGTCGCCGCGGCGCAGAGTCGCCAGCGCATCGTTGATCGCCTGCCTGCGCTGCAGCCGCGATGCGCGGGCCTGAGCCCGCTCCTGCTGGCTGATCTGCTCGCGCAACCGTGCGTATTCGAGGACCGGCGCGTCGTTACCGCCAAACTCGGCCGCGACCTCGTCGAGCATCTGCTGCCCGCGTTCCACGCCGCGTACCAGGCTCACCACCGAGCGGTCGGCCTGATACTGGGCGAACGACTGCTCGAGCAGCCGATGCGCCTGCTCCGTGCCGACGCGGTTCACCAGGTTGATCGTCATGTTGTACGACGGGGCGAACGAGCTGCGCAGCGGGAACGTGCGGGTGGAGGCCAGACCCGCGACTTCCGTCGGCTCGCTGGTTTCTTCGCCGGGATTCCACAGCACCACGGCGTGACCCTCGACGTCGATACCGCGCCGGCCGGCCCGACCGGTGAGCTGGGTGTACTCGCCCGGGGTCAGCGGCAGGTGCTGCTCGCCGTTGTACTTCACCAGCCGTTCCAACACCACCGTGCGGGCAGGCATGTTGATGCCCAGCGCCAGCGTCTCGGTGGCGAACACCGCCCTGATCAGCCCGGCGGTGAACAGCTCCTCGACGGTGTGCCGGAACACCGGCAACATGCCCGCGTGGTGGGCGGCGATGCCGCGCAGCAGCGCTTCCCGCCACTCGTAATAGCCGAGCACGGCCAGATCGGAATCCTCGAGATCGCCGCACCGGTGGTCGATCACCTCGGCGATCTTCGCCCGGTCCTCCTCGGTGGTCAGCTTCAGCGGCGACCGCAGACACTGGCCGACCGCGGCATCGCAGCCCACCCGGGAGAACACGAAGGTGATCGCCGGCAGCAGGCCGTCGGCGTCCAGCATCCGGATCACATCGGGCCGCGGCGGCGGCCGGTAAAAACTCGACCGGCCAGGGCGTCCGGGGTTCCCTTTTCCCGTCGCACGACGGGGGCCTCGCCAGTCCGACAACCGATCAGCTTCACGGCGATTGGCGATGTGGCGCAACAGGTTTGGGTTGACGATCGCGTGCCTTCGCTCGCCTGGGCCGTGTGCTTGGTAGTCGAACAGGTCGAACATGCGTTTGCCGACCAGCATGTGCTGCCATAGCGGGACCGGCCGGTGCTCCTCGACGACGACAGTCGTGTCGCCGCGCACGGTCTGAATCCAGCCACCGAATTCCTCGGCGTTGCTCACCGTCGCCGACAGGCTGACCAGCCGGACGTCGTCGGGCAGATGCAGGATGACCTCCTCCCACACCGCGCCACGCATCCGGTCGGCCAGAAAGTGCACCTCATCCATCACGACATACGAAAGCCCTTGCAACGCAGGCGAATCTGCGTACAGCATGTTGCGTAGCACTTCAGTGGTCATCACCACGACGGGGGCATGGGCATTGACCGACTGATCGCCGGTGAGCAAACCGATCTGATCTCTGCCGTGGCGCGCGACGAAATCGTTGTGCTTCTGATTGCTCAGCGCCTTCAGCGGCGTGGTGTAGAAGCACTTGCCGCCCGATGCCAGCGCGAGGTGCACGGCGAATTCGCCGACGACGGTCTTGCCTGCTCCGGTCGGCGCGCACACCAGAACGCCGTGGCCGCTTTCCAGGGCCGCACACGCCCGCTGCTGAAAGCCGTCGAGCTTGAAGGCCAAATCCGCGGTGAACCGTGCTAATTCAGCCGCGGCGGGCTTATCGGCGGGATCAGGTGATGTCGTCATGGGGTCCGGCGATGCTCGACGGCGCCCCCACCGCGGACGGCGGGTCGATGACCGAGGCTTCGTCGTCGGCGATGGTTGTCAGGGCTTCTCGTTTGGCCTTGCGCTTGTCGTGCACTCGGGCGATCTGAATGGCCAATTCGAGTAGCAGCGTCAGCGCCAATCCCAGTGCCGTCATCGAGAATGGGTCGGAGCCCGGCGTGAAAATCGCCGCGAACACGAACATCCCGAAGATCAGGCCGCGCCGCCACGACCGCAGTCGCTCGTAAGTCAGCACGCCGACGAAGTTGAGCATCACGATCAGCAGCGGGAACTCGAAGCTGACACCGAACACCAACAGCAGGTTGAGCAGAAACCCGAAATACCGGTCGCCGGACAGCGCGGTCACCTGCACGTCGCTGCCGACTGTCAACAGGAAATGCAGCGCCTTGGACAGCACCAGATAGGCCAGCACCGCACCGGTGACGAACAATATCGCCGCCGGGATCACGAACGCCACCGCGAAACGGCGCTCCTTCTTGTACAACCCCGGCGTGATGAACGCCCACAGTTGGTAGAGCCACATCGGGCAGGCGAACACGATGCCGGCCGTCATCGCGACCTTGAGCCGCAGCATGAACTGGTCGAACGGTGCGGTGGCCAGCAATCGGCATTGGCCGTTGGCCGCGATCTCCGCCCGTGCGGACGGCGGCAGCGAGCAGTACGGGTGCCGAAGCCACTCGCCCAGGCTTTCCATCCCGAGCACCGGATGCGAATACCAGACGAACCCCACCGCCGTGGTGAGCGCGATCGTGGCCAGCGAGATCAGCAGACGAGCGCGCAGTTCGGTGAGATGGTCGACGAGCGACATGGTCCCGTCGGGATTGGTGCGGCTGCGACGGAAACGCGGATCTAGCCGCCTGAGCAAACCGGTGGTGCGCACAATCAGTAGGCGCTGGGGCGCCGCGGCGGCGATCCCAGACTAGGCAGATCGTCCGTCAGCCGCCGGCGGCTCGACCCGCTCGGATTGCACCGGTTGGGCCGGCGTGGCGTGAGTGGCAGACGATTCCGGCTTGTTGTCGCTTTGCAGCTCGCGGACCTCAGACTTGAAGATCCGCAACGACTTGCCCAATGAACGTGCCGAGTCGGGCAGCCTCTTGGCGCCGAACAGAACGATCACCAGGATCGCGATGATAGCCAGGTGACCCGGGGTAAGAGCGTTCACTTTTGATTACCTCCAGACGTCCCCACGATGCTACCGCAGCCGGGGTCGCATTAGCCGGACCGCGCCGCGGCCCGGTAAGACTCCAGTGCGGTAGCGGCGGCCTCACGCACCCGGGTGGCCAGCGACTGCGGCGCCAGAACGCGCACCGCCGAACCCAGGCCGAGCACCTGGCGAGCCATCCACTCCTCTGAGGCGTAGGTCATCGCCGCCTCGCAGTAACCCTCGGGCAGCTCGCGCAGCAGTCGCATCGGGTAGTACTCGAACATCCACGAGGCCGCGGGCGCCAGCTGCAGCGTCGCGGACGGCAGCGACGGGTCGGCGTCGAACAGCGATGTGTCCGGCGGCGCCTGGACCGCGGGTTGCGGTGGCGCGGACGGCTCGTCGAGCACAGCGGCGTCGACAATGCGATCGAATCGGAACAGCCGCACACCTTCCGCCTCACGCGACCATGCTTCCAGGTAGCTTTGGTCGCCGACCAGCACGATGCGGATGGGGTCGACGATCCGGGTGGACAGCGTGTCGTGCGAAGCGGCGTAATAGTCGATGGTCAGCGCCCGGTTGTCACGGACCGCGGCGCGCGCGGCGGCGGCGGCCTGACTCTCGACCGGCGCCGGCTCGTCGACCGCGGCGACGTCATTGCCGTGTCCGGCTGCCCCGGCTGCCGCTTCGATCTTGGCGATCGCGCTGCGCGCCGCCGCCGGATCGACCACACCCGGGATATCCGCCAGCGCGCGCAGCGCCACCAGCAGACCGGTGGCCTCCGGCGAGGTGAGCTGCAGCGGCGTGTCCATCCCCGCCGAGAACGTCACCTCGATGGTGTCGCCGGTGAATTCGAAGTCGATCAGATCGCCCGGGCCGTAGCCGGGTAACCCGCACATCCACAGCTGGTCGAGGTCCTCGCCCAGTTGCTTGACCGAGACACCCAATTCGGTCGCGGCCTGGGCGCGGGTGACCCGTGGGTTGGCCTGGAAATACGGCACCATGTTCAGCAGTCGCACCAGGCGTGTCGATACGGGAGTCACAGGCGCCGCTCTCCCCCGCAAGCGGGAGGTGCCCCCACCTCATCGCCGAGGTGGGCGCGCAGTCGGCCCAGCACCTCATCACGCAGGGTCGCCGGTTCCAGCACCACGGCGTCGGCGCCGTAACCAGCGATGTCGCGCGCCAAACGGTCGGTGGTTCCGATGTCGAGTTCGATGACGTCGCCGTCACGGCCGCCCAATTGCCGCGGCCCCAGCGACGTCCCGGCGCGCCGCAGCGCGGTGGCCCGCCCGTCGGCCACCCAGACCTGCGCCCGCACGCCCGACGGCGCGTCTCCGACCGCCTTGGCCACGATCTCGCGCAGATCGGCGTCCTCGGGCCGGGTGACGGCCCCGACCGGGCCGATCGGTGTCACCGCGTCGCCGATCCGGGACAGCCGGAACGTGCGGGTGGCGCCGCGGTCGCGGTCGTGCCCGACGAGATACCAGCGGCCTTTCTCGGTCACCACGCCCCACGGCTCGACGGTGCGCACGGTGTACGGCTCGGTGCGTGACGGCCGGTGCGGAAACTGCACGGCCTGTGCGGAATCGATGGCTGACAACAGCGCGCCCAGAACGTCTTCCGAACCGCGCAGTCCCACGCTGCCGGCCGGCGACGCGATGGCGATCGGCGCGTCCGGGTCGACGTCCACACCGGCGGCCCGCAGTTTGAGCAGTGCGCCCTGTGTGGCGGTGATCAACTCCGGCGACTCCCACAGCTGGGTGGCGACGGCGACAGCGGCCGCCTCATCGGCGGTCAGCTCGACGCCGGGCAGTGCGTAAGCCTCCCGGTTGATGCGGTAACCCTCCACCGGATCGAACGACGACACCTTGCCGGTCTCCAACGGGATACCCAGATCACGCAGCTCGTTCTTGTCACGCTCGAACATTCGCGAGAACGCTTCGTCGGTGGCGCTGTCCGCATATCCGGCCACGCTGGACCGGATTTTCTCGGCGGTGATGAATCCGCGGGTGGACAGCAGCGCGATGACGAGGTTCACCAATCGCTCGACTTTGGAAACCGCCACTCGCACCACCCTAGTAGCCGGAATCTCCCCTACGCCGTCACGCAGCGCCGGGCGGCTACATGCTGGCGATCAGCCTCTTGACTCGCTCGTCAACCGACCGGAACGGATCTTTGCACAGCACCGTGCGCTGAGCCTGGTCATTGAGTTTGAGGTGCACCCAGTCGACGGTGAAATCGCGACCGGCGGCCTGGGCAGCGCTGATGAACTCACCGCGCAGCCGCGCGCGGGTGGTCTGCGGCGGCTGGTCGACGGCGTCCTCGATTTCCTCGTCGGTGGTGATGCGCGTTGCCAGACCCTTGCGCTGCAGCAGATCGAAGACGCCGCGGCCGCGCTTGATGTCGTGGTAGGCCAGATCCAACTGCGCGATCTTCGGGTCGGACAGCTCCATGTCGTAGCGGTCCTGGTAGCGCTGGAACAGCTTGCGCTTGATTACCCAGTCGATTTCGGTGTCGACCTTGGCGAAGTCCTGGCTTTCCACCGCGTCGAGCTGACGGCCCCACAGGTCGACGACCTGCTCGATCTGTGCATTGGGCTCGCGGGTCTGCAGGTGCTCGACGGCGCGGCTGTAGTACTCCCGCTGGATGTCCAACGCGCTAGCCTGACGCCCGCCGGCCAGCCGCACCGGCCGCCGGCCGGTGACGTCGTGGCTGACCTCACGAATGGCGCGGATCGGGTTGTCCAGCGAGAAGTCGCGGAACGCCACGCCCGCTTCGATCATCTCCAGCACCAGCGAGGCGGTGCCCACCTTGAGCATGGTGCTGGTCTCGCACATGTTGGAGTCGCCGACGATGACGTGCAGACGACGGTACTTCTCGGCGTCGGCGTGCGGCTCGTCGCGAGTGTTGATGATCGGACGGCTGCGGGTGGTGGCCGAGGAGACGCCCTCCCAGATGTGCTCGGCGCGTTGGGAGAGGCAGAACGTGGCGGCCTTCGGGGTTTGCAGCACCTTGCCGGCCCCGCAGATGAGCTGGCGGGTGACCAGGAAGGGCAGCAGCACGTCGGAGATCCGGGAGAACTCCCCGGCGCGCACGATCAGGTAGTTCTCGTGGCAGCCATACGAGTTGCCCGCCGAGTCGGTGTTGTTCTTGAACAGGTAGATGTCGCCGCCGATGCCCTCGTCGGCCAGCCGCTGCTCAGCGTCGATCAGCAGGTCCTCGAGCACCCGCTCGCCCGCGCGGTCATGGGTGACCAGCTGCACCAGGCTGTCGCATTCGGCGGTGGCATATTCGGGATGGCTGCCCACGTCGAGGTACAGCCGTGCGCCGTTGCGCAGGAAAACGTTGGAGCTGCGGCCCCACGAGACCACCCGGCGAAACAGGTAGCGGGCCACCTCATCCGGCGACAGCCGACGATGACCGTGGAATGTGCAGGTGACACCGAATTCGGTCTCGATACCCATGATCCGCCGCTGCACAATTCGAGCGTACTGGTTGTCGGCGCGGCTGGTGCGGAACCGCCCGCGCGCGTTCGATTTCGGTGGCGGCCGGAATCACCCGCACCGACCCGCCGCTCAGTTCGCGACCACGCGGAATTCGCTCAGTGACTCATCAGCGCCACCTTCGACCATCACGCCCTCGGCGGCCAGCTGCTGCAGATAGTCGACGATCGCGTCGTTGAGCAATTCACCTGGGGCGACAATCGGTATTCCCGGCGGATATGGGCAGATCATCTCCGCCGAGACCCGGTCGGCTGCCTGTCGCCACGGCACCATCTCGGTAGCGCCCAGGAAGGCGTCGCGAGGCAGCATGACGGTTTCGGTGCGCAGCTCGCCGAAGGGCGCAACCTCAGTCAGTGAACGGGGGTTCGCGTCGGCATGCTGCTTGGACGCTCCGTCATAGCGTTGACCAGCCGTTGGGCGGTGGCGTCGGTGTCCGCAAACGTGAGCAGCGCCATGACCCGGCGACGATCAGCCAATTCGGGGAAGATCCCGTGCTGCTGGTGCAGCCAGTCCGCGGCCTGGAAGCCGGTCGGTCCGAGCCCGGCCACGTCGATGAGGTGCATGGGGTCTAGCGTGTTAGCGCCCGGGCTGTCCAACACCTCGTCCCCCATCAGCTCGAGCCCAGGTAGCTCGGCAACGGCGTCGCGCACGCGGTGTGCCAGGTCGATCGCGTGACCCAGCAATTCTTCACCGTATTCTTGGAATTGGCGGCGGGCGGCGTCGATCGAGGACAACAACAGCGGGGAGGCGCTGGTGGACTGAGTGAGCTCGACACCAGCGACAGCCGCGACGAGTCGATTCGGTCGCCTTGCTTTCAAGCCCCAGGCGTCGTCGGTGATCAGCGGCACGTCGTGGGCGTGCGCCACGTCGGCGAGCCCGCGCACATCAGAGCTCACGCCATAGTAGGTAGGCGTGAACACCATTGCGGCGGCCGCGACGGACTGGTATCCCTAGGCGCTGACCGCTTGGTGACTTCCAGCTGAGCGTCGCTCCGACCCTTATTCAAGTGCGTCCAGCAGTGTCGCCACAGCAGCGTCCGCGAACTGCTCCGCGGTCGGCTGCGACACAATCCCGTCGACATACGTGAAATTCCAGAACAATTGGCCGTGGACGGTACCGGCCGCCGCCATAAGGTAGCCGGCGACCGATAGGCTACCCGCACCCTGGCCGCCGGACAGGGACCATTCGCCGATCCGCGCTGGGAGGAAGTCGAGGCGACCGACGTTCGTCAGGCAAATACTGGGGGTAACACCGAGACGTTCCAGCCGGTCAATGACGCGCGCGCTGCTGTCGAGTGAGTTGGGAGCTATGTACCGCACAGCGTTCTGCGCTGCGAGATGCTGGCCGAATCGCATGCGTCGACGCATCGACCGGTTGACCTGGTGGGCGATCGACCATAGGTCCCGGCCACCGCCGAAGCGCACGATCGGCGTCAACGCGGACACGAACGCACCGGCTTCGTCGAAGGGAACCGGGGGGACCGCTGCGGCGCGGGTGTCGACCGGTGAGTTGATGCCTATCCAGCCCGAATCTTTCTGCGCGACTACCGGTCCGATCGCCATCGCCATGGCCGCCGCCAGTGCGCCGTGCACGGTGACACCTTCGGCATGGCAACGCCGGATCAGTGCATCCAGCTGACTGCCTGACAGGTTGCGGCACAAGAGTCTGGTCCGGCGCTGGGACGGCGGGACGGGTGTCTCCGGTCGCAGCCGTCGCGGCCGGGTGATCGCAGTGATAAGGCCGTCGGCGACGACGCTGCTCGCGATCCTGGCGAAGCCCCGGACACCGCGGTAGCGGGCGGGCAACAAATCTTCGGGGGCGCCGAGCGCCGGCCGTGAGATCGTCTGGGTGTCGCCAGGTGACCGGCTCAGACGGTCGGCGTGCAAGAGCAGCCTGATAAGCAACCAAATCACGGTGAAGCCGTCGACAACCATGTGCGACCCGGTCAGCACCAGATCGTGCACGTCGCCGGAGTTTCCTACTATGTGCACAAGACGGACCAGCGGACCGGTGTGCCAGTCCAGCGACGTGGCTAGCTCGTAGCTGTCGACCTGCCGTTGCCATTCGACGTCGTCACCGGTCAGCGTGCGGATGTCGATCGGCCGCGTGGACGGCAGGTAGGAGGGATTGGTTCCGTCGGCGTCGGCCGTGATCGCTACCCGCAGCACCGGGTATTCGGCGGCCAGCGCGGCCGCCGCCGCTTCGAGCAGGTCATGCGAGATTTTGCCGTGAACACGCACGCGCGAAATGACGTTGACCGGCGAGAGCTGATTGGCGATCCAGTACCACCGTTCCTGCGGGCTCAACGGGCGGCGCAGCTGCGGGGTCACAACGTGGTCCGCGCCATACCGAACCACATGGGACGGACAGTTTGCCGCGTCAGGACGCACGTCGGCGCCAGACGCAGCCCGTGGTTGCGCGCCGCCAAGGCGAGTCGGTTCTCCGTTTGCTCGAGTTTGGCCAGCCGCCGCAAGCCCTTCACCCGGGTGCGCTTGCGGCGCAACTCCTCGTATGTGCGCAGCACCGCAACGGGGTCGGGCACCCGGGCAAGAAGTTCGGCCAGCGCGTAGCCGTCCTCGGTTGCGGAGCTGGCGCCCTGGCCCATGCTAGCCAGCATCGGGTGGGCCGCATCACTGAGCAGGGTAGCCGGGCCGCGGCCGCACTGCTCGAGAAATCGACGATCCTGCGCATGTACGGCGACGACGGCCTCCTGGGGGGTGCACTCGATGACAAAGGGCCGCCCATGCGTCCCGGGCGGGCGCGGCGCAGCACTTTGCCGGCGCAAGGGCAGATCTCGCATACGGCCGACTGGATTACGGATAGTCCATATAGCGACTCTGGTCGCCGTCATTGAATACACCTCGGGGCTCACCCGCAATTCCGAACTGTCGTTGCGGTGACTGTACAACCGCCACGACGGAATTACGGGGTTAACCTCGGAATCAACCCGAACGTCGATTCCGGTGCGGCCGTCGGCGCGGATTACAACATGCTGTTGCTTTCGCGGATTCGCGACGAATCCCCCGACCAAGATGATAAACGCAAGTGCGGGCACGCTCCAACCAAGTGGTCGACCACCGATGAGTTGGAACACGATGACCCCGATACCCAGCGCCGATATATACGAAAGAATCACCGTGCCAATTAGATACAGAAGCCATCTGCGTCAACCGCCGATCCAACATCGCCGCGTCGGTCGAAAACAACGTTCCCCAAAAAGCCGTCGTGCCGTGCCGGCCGTGACCCGAGTCGATCACCACCTGACGGCCGCGGGCCGCCGCGCGGGTGCGCCGCAGCGCCGCGGGATCGTATTGATCGATGATCGCGTCGATCGCCTCGTTGGTCTTGACTACCGACAGCGGCCCGAACCGGATCGCCTCGTCGGCCAACGTCTTATCGACCAAGCCCAGCGCCGCCTCGTCGGTGATCAAATCGGTGCGCCACACGATCGCGGCCACCAGTCGAGCGCTGAGCATCCCCTCGACGAACAACGCGGCCACCTTCGGCAGCCGATCACCCAACGCGACACTCAGATACATCTGCCCCGACGCCGTGCCGTGGCTCACATGCAAGGCCGCAGCAACCTCAGCGGCCATGGAATCCCAGTTGTCACACGACCACTGCGCGCAATCGGGGGCCCTCCGCGCGTCGGCGCACCAACTCCGCGATCGCCGCCAGCCGGCGTGCGGAAGCAGCCGCCTCCACGCACGCCCAACCAGTGATCGCCGCGATCACCAAGCTGTCGTCGGCGCCAGCCAGATCCTCCGGACCCGGCAACCCGGTATCGAACATATGAGCGGCACTAGCCGTCCTCGCCGACACTAGCAGCGCCGCAACCCGCCACCTGTGGACAAACCGCCAACTGTGGATAACGCACTGCACCCGAACACGTCCGGTAGAGTTGCTGCTGCTCCTTAACCGCGAGCACAGTCATGAGAAAGGCTTCTCCAGTCCAGTGGACAGACCCAGGGTCGCGGAGCACCCGCGGCCGGACCATGTCATCGCCCACATCAGCGACACCCATCTCATAGCCGGCGACGGCGACCTCTACGGCCCAGACGCCGGTGTCGACGCGGAGGCCCGATTATCCGAGCTGCTTGAGCGGCTCGAGGGTTCCCAGACTCGACCCGATGCATTGATCTTCACCGGCGATCTCGCCGACACCGGTCAACCCGACGCCTACCGTAAGCTGCGCAACCTGGTCGAACCGTTAGCCGATCGCCTTGGCGCTGAGGTAATTTGGGTAATGGGTAATCACGACGACCGAGCGGCGTTGCGTGAACACCTGTTGCGCGAGGCCCCGACGATGGCGCCGATGGACCGAGTCTACGAGGTCGCCGGTTTACGTGTAATCGTCTTGGACACTTCGGTTCCGGGCCATCACCACGGCGAGATCGCGCCCGAGCAGTTGCAGTGGCTCGCGACGGAGCTGGCCGAACCCGCACCTTTCGGTACCATCCTTGCGATGCACCATCCGCCGATTCCCAGCGTGCAGGATCTGGCCGTTTTGGTTGAGCTGCGCGACCAAACACCACTGGCCCGAGTCCTGCGCGGCACCGATGTGCGCAGCATCCTGGCCGGGCACCTGCACTACTCCACCACGGCCACCTTCGCCGGAATTCCGGTTTCGGTGGCCTCGGCCAGTTGCTACACCCAGGACCTCCTGACGCCCGGAACCCGGGGGCGCGACGGGGCGCAGGCATTCAACCTGGTGCACTGCTACCCAGAAACGGTTGTGCACACCGTGATTCCGTTGACCGCCGGACCCGCCGTGGGACGATTCGTCCAGCCGGAGGCCGTGCAGCGGGAACTCGCCGACTCTCGCGTCAGCATCCTGCCGGCAGCCCGGATACCGGACATCACACAGCAGCTCGCACGCACTTAGCGGGCGATCCCTCGCCGCGGGCCGCAGAGCACCTTCGCCGCCAGGATGTGCGAAGTCCTCTGCGAACTCAAGGCTCGAGTCCGTTCACGCAAAGCCGGCTTCACCCGGGTGTCAATGAATTCGCCGAACCTGAGAAATAGGGGTCACGAGCTTACGGTTTATAGGTGACTGCTGCCAATGAAGAGCCGTCAAGAAGCCGTTATGATTTTGCCCGAATCCATTAAAAAAATGTAATGGTGTTAAGAACGCATTATGGAGGTGTGCTTGCGGTCACGGCACGGTTGCGCCGCGTTCCGCGACTAGCTATAACAGATGCGACGCAACCGCCTGCGCGACCGGTGAGCTGCGGAAAAAATCGCTTAGTTGTGTGATGAATAGCGGACTCAATTGGTTGCTAGGGAGAATCGATGCCACTCGGTAATGTGCTGCAAGCACTAATTATGCTCGCCGTAGTCTTGATCGGTTCGGTGTTTATCGGAAACCTGTTTCGTCGGATTAAGCAGCCCGCGGTCGTCGGCGTAATCACTTTCGGCCTTCTGCTCGGCACAATTCTGGCCCTCCTTCCCCATTCCATGAAGTCTGTATTACTTTCGGCGACCTCGAAATCTCTCATCGAGGACGTGGGTCAAGCGGGGCTGTTGTTACTGTTGTTCTTGGTCGGAATTGAGCTGCGGTCCTACAGCAAAACATCCGAGAAGTCACCGCTCTGGCAACTGGTGCCCTGCGTGCTGATTCCGGTCGTCGTCTGTGCAGCTGCAGCTTTCCCCTTCGCGCACAGAC
>DASQRI010000128.1:0-2030 GCA_035642975.1 Mycobacterium sp. | reverse complement strand
GATGACCGCATCAAACAGACGGACGCTGACATCGAGGGCCGATTTCGCCGCCATCCGCTGGCCGAAGTGATCACCAGCATGCCCGGCATCGGCTTTCGGCTCGGCGCTGAGTTCCTGGCCGCCGTGGGCGACCCCACACGGATCGGGTCGGCCGACCAACTCGCCGCCTGGGCGGGCCTCGCGCCGGTCCCTCGAGATTCGGGTAAACGCACCGGACGCCTGCACACACCGAAGCGCTACAGCCGACGCTTGCGCCGAGTGATGTACATGTCCGCGCTGACCGCGATCCGCTGCGACCCGCAATCTCGGGCCTACTACCAGTCCAAACGCGACGAGGGAAAGCAGTCGATCCAAGCAACTATCTGCCTGGCGCGACGCCGCACCAACGTTCTTTATGCCCTCATCCGTGACAACCGCACCTGGCAACCGGATTCACCCCCCGTCACCCAAACGGCGGCTTGACTTTCTCATTGAGAGTCCTCTCGAATTCGGCTGCTGTGCGATCAGAGTCCGAATTGGTCGTCAATGATGCCGAGCCAGATCTGCGCGACGTCCATCGCCACCTTCTCGCTGATGAACGCGTGCTGCGTGCCGGTATAGATGTCGCGGAACGCGCGCTCGAGCCGGCTGCCCTCACGGATGGCGGTGGTGCCCGCCGCCAAGTGAGCCCATTCGGCTGCCGCCCGTGCCGTGTCGGTGGCGTAGACCGCCGCCACCCGCATGTCGGCTCGCAGGCTGGGCGTCAGATCGTTGCCCGCGTCAACGGCGGTCTCGGCCGCCGCGAACGCGTCGAGCACCAATAGCCGAGCGGCCCGCCAAGCCGCGACGTGGTGAGCGAGTCCCTTTTGGAAGGTCTGCCGGGTGGCAAGCGTCGCCATGTCGCTCATCCGCACCTTGGTGGCCGCGAGTTCCTCGACATCGTCGAGCATGCTTTTGGCGACCCCAAGCGCGAACGACGCGTGACCGGCCGCGGTGACGGGCATCAGGCCCATCCGGCTGGCCGCCGAATTTCCCCGGACCGGCTCACGGGTGAACAACGGAATGGTTCGATACTCCGGCACGAACACATCGGCGACGTTGTAGTCGTAGGAGCCAGTGCCCTTGAGCCCCTGGACATGCCAGCCGTCGGTGAAGGTGACCTCCTCGCGAGGCACGAATGCCACCCGCATGTCCGGAATGCCCTCGCTGACCCAGCGCATCTCGCCATCGTCCATCGGGAAAAAGCCGGCGCCGATGTAAGCCGAGTGCCCGGTGCCGGATCCGAAATTCCACGCACCGCTCAACCGGTAGCCACCGTCGACGGCAGTCCCCTGACCGTTGGGAAAATACTGACCGCCGATGGTGACGTGATTCTCGTTCTTGGTGAATATTTCAGTGAAACCCTCGTCGGGAAGATAAGTCGCTGCGGCAAAGGTCGACGGCAGGTTGGCAATGCCGATCCAGCCGAAAGAACCGTCTTGCCAAGCCATTTCGATCCACGTATCGATCATTTCGCGGAATGACGGTTCCACGCCGCCGGCCGCCGTCGGATTGAACGCGGACATCAGGCCGCTGGCCCACATCTCGTCGACGATCCGCGTCGATAGGGTCCTCAATCGCTCGGATTCCGCGGCCTCAGCACGGACCAGGTCACGCATTCCACGAGCTCGATCCACCACCCGGTCACGTACTCCGGTCACGACGTCATCCTTTCGGTCGGCTGCTCTGCTTCATCGAAAACCGCGACCGGCCGGCCTCACTCATCAGCTTGCGGCCATGCCTCGCTAGGTGGGAAGAATCCCTGATTACGTGGCGGCCATACCCTTACCTGCGCCTTCGCCTCAGCCTTTGCCTTCGCCCTTGCCTTTTTTCTCGCCTCATAGGGTTCATCGTCATCGTCGTCATCGTCCTCGGGGTTGTCGTCAGCCTCGAAGATGACCTCGTACCACCGCTTATTGGGCTGTACCCGCGTCTCGATATCCCCGGTCGGCGTCGCTCGTCTGATCTGGACGTTCTGGGTCTCCAGGCTCGGATCACGTCGGCAGATGAAC
>DASQRI010000127.1:0-12111 GCA_035642975.1 Mycobacterium sp. | reverse complement strand
CAGGAAGACGTCAACCTCTTCGCCGACGCGACCGGTGATCACCAGTGGATCCACGTCGACCCGGAGCGGGCGGCCAAAGGCCCGTTCGGCAAGACGATCGCGCACGGTTTTATGACGCTGGCGCTGCTGCCGCGCCTTCAGCACGAGATGTACACCGTCAACGGCATCAAACTCGCAATCAACTACGGCCTCAACAAAGTCCGCTTCCCCGCGCCGGTGCCGGTCGGCTCGCGGGTTCGCGCGCAGAGCTCACTGGTCGGCGTTGAGGATCTCGGCAACGGCGCAGTGCAAGCGACCGTGTCGACCACCGTGGAGGTCGAGGGATCGGACAAGCCGGCGTGTGTGGCCGAGAGCGTCGTCCGCTACATCTCGTAGGCTGTCATGGACGCTGAACTGGCCCGCTGGCTGAATTCCGGTCAGCACTTCGACTACCTCGGTTTCGACATCTTCTACCGCATCGAAGGCAGCGGTCCTGCGCTGCTGCTGATCCACGGTTATCCATTCAATTCCTTTGACTGGGCGCCGATCTGGCCGACACTGACGCAACGTTTCACCGTCATCGCGCCGGACATGATGGGCATGGGCTTCTCGGCAAAGCCCGTCGCCTACGAGTATTCGGTACATGACCACGCCGACATGCATGAGGCGCTGCTGTCCCACCTGGGGGTCGCCAACGCGCACATCTTGGCCCACGACATCGGTGACTCGGTGGGCCAGGAGCTGTTGGCCCGTCACGAGTTTGGTCAGCACGCCTATGGCGCGCTGGGTATCGACTCGATCACCTGGCTCAACGGGGGCATGTTCGTCGAAACGTACACGCCGCGGGCAGCGCAGAAACTGCTGTCCCGGACTCCGTTGGGCGACATCTTGAGTCCCGTGCAGGGCAGCCCGTTGTCTCGTCGAGTCATGGAACCGACGCTGCGCGAAATGTTCGGTCCGAACACCAAACCGACACGGCACATGATGAATGTGTTCAACCAGATCCTGGATTACAACGACGGTCGCCGCGTGCTGCATAAGGTCGGCCGCTTCATCAACGACCGTTACACACACCGGAATCGGTGGGTGCGGGCCATGCGCGAGACCACGGTTCCGATGCGGTTGATCGACGGCCCGATCGACCCGAACTCCGGCGCGCACATGGCGCGCCGCTACGCCGAGGTGATACCTGCGCCCGATGTGGTGATGCTCGCCGACGACATCGGGCACTGGCCGCAACTCGAAGCGCCCCATGCGGTGTTGACCCATTTTCTGGCCCACGTCGACCGCGTCACCGGCGGTCGTTAGAACTCGGCGACCGCGTGCTCCAGGCGTTCGGCCAGTTTGGCCTGCGCCTCCGCGCGCCGGGTGGGTAGATGCTGAGACGGGAAAGGGGTTGACACCGGCTGATATTCGCGCAGGGTGCGACGGGCGACGGTCATCTTGTGCAGCTCGGTGGCCCCGTCGGCAATTCCCAGCGACTCCGCGGCGATCATCATCTTGATGAACGGCATCTCGTTGGACACCCCGAGCGCCCCGTGCAGGTGCAGCGCGCGCTGCACCACATCGTGCAGCACCTGCGGCATCGCCACCTTGACCGCGGCGATATCGCGGCGCACCTTCTGATAGTCGTGATGCTTGTCGATCAGCCACGCGGTGCGCAGCACCAACAACCGGAACTGCTCGATCTGGATCCAGCTGTCGGCGATCTTCTCCTGGGTCATCTGGAAATTCGACAGTGGACCCATCCGGGTTTGGCGTGACACCGCTCGCTCGCACATCATGTCGAATGCTCGCCGGGCCAACGCGATGGTGCGCATGGCGTGATGAATGCGCCCGCCGCCCAGCCGGGTCTGCGCGATGGCGAAGGCCTGCCCTTCGCCGCCGAGTATGTGGTCGGCCGGCACCCGCACGTCGCTGTAGCGGACGTAGCCGTGGGTGGCGTGCGATTCGGTGCCGACGCCCACGTTGCGGATGATCTCGATGCCCGGTGTCTCGGCCGGGACGATGAACAGCGACATCTTGTCGCGGGTTCGCGCGTCGGGGTTGGTGACCGCCATGACGATGAAAAAGCTGGCGTGTTTGGCGTTGGTGGAAAACCATTTCTCGCCGTTGATCACCCAGGTGTCGCCGTCACGCTCGGCGCGGGTCTCGAACAGGCCCGGATCAGAACCGCCTTGCGGCTCGGTCATGGAGTAGCACGAGGTGATGTCACCGTCGAGCAGCGGCTGCAGGTAGCGGGTCTTCTGGTCGGGGGTGCCGAACAGGGCCAGGATCTCGGCGTTGCCGGAGTCGGGTGCCTGCGAGCCGAACACCGACGGGGCCCACCGCGACCGGCCCAGTATCTCGTTGAGCAGAGCGAGCTTCACCTGGCCGTAGCCCTGCCCGCCGAGTTCTGGTTTCAGGTGCGCGGCCCACAGCCCGTGGTCGCGGACCTGCTGTTGCAGCGGCCGCAGCACCGACAGCGTCTCGGCGTTCTTCTTGTCGTACGGGTCGAGCGCCACCAGGTCGAGCGGCTCCAGCTCGTTGACCATGAACTCTTCAACCCAGTCCAGCTTCTCCTGGTATTCCGGGTCCGTTTCGAAGTCCCACACAATTTCCGACGCTACTACGCTGGCTGCCGATGACAATCACAACGCGTCCCGCTGAGAAGGCGGACATCAGCGAGCTGTCGCACGCCCTCGGCCGTGCCTTCTACGACGACCCGGTCGCGCTCTGGATCATGCCCGACGACAAGGTGCGGGCGGCGCATCTGCGGAAGTTTTTCGCGACCGTCACCCGCCACCACCACCTGGCCGGCGGTGGCGCGGAAGTGGCCTGGGACGGGTCGACCATCGGCGCGGCAGCGTTGTGGGATCCGCCGGGACGGTGGAAGCAGTCGACCCGCGAACAACTGATGATGCTGCCGTCGTTCATCCTCGGGTTCGGCTTTCGATTGAACACCGGCCGCAAACTCGGCGAACTCCTCGGCCGGATGAAGCAACACCACCCCGAGGAACCGCACTGGTATCTGGCCGTGCTCGGCAGCGACACCTCCGTGCGCGGCAAAGGCTACGGGCAGGCGCTGATGCGCTCACGTCTGGATCGCGTCGACGCGGAGCACGCTCCGGCCTATCTGGAATCCAGCAAAGCGGCGAATGTGCCGTACTACCAGCGGTTCGGGTTCGAGGTGACCGGCGAGCTGGTGTTACCCGACGACGGTCCTACGCTGTGGCCGATGTGGCGGGCGCCGCGCTGAACACAGTTCCAGGGCACGGCTTTTATTCAGCCGCTTACGCGACTCTAGGTGGCGCATCCGCGGCGATCGGAGCCCGCAGCGATACCTGATCCCAGGCGAATGTTATTGCCGCAGAGGCGATTCTCGGCACGTATGACGCCGGGACGCTAACCGGAGGGCTCACCTGGGCCAGGTTGGTACCGGCGTCGGCGGCGCGTAGGTATGCATCCCAGAAGTCGGCCGTGGTCTGCGGGTCTAGATTCGTCATGATGGTCTCCTCGGTTGTGGTGGTGCATGTCACAGATCCGCGTTGACCTTCCAATGCCTTTCACGATGAGCGGGTGAAGCCGGTTCGCCAATGTGACGAGTCACTCGCCACATCGAGGGCGTCGACCACGCAAACATAGGTAGCGAACTAAGTAGTTCTGCGGTGCCGCCCGGGCCGTGACCGGTGTCTGCTGAATAAGTCACAGCAATGAGATCTAAGGCAACGACAAGGCCAGGCATCAGATGAACCTTTGGCATTCACGCACCGGATAGGCCGGCCGTGTCCATGATCACCGTCGGCCGAGAAAACACCGACGACATCGACCTTTACTACGAGGATCACGGCACGGGGCAGCCGGTTGTGCTGATCCACGGATACCCACTGAACGCGCACTCCTGGGAAAAGCAGGAACATGTTCTGCTGCAAGCCGGATACCGTGTCATCACCTATGACCGCCGCGGCTTTGGCCAATCCAGCCAACCCACGGTGGGCTACGACTACGACACGTTCGCTGAGGACCTCGACGCGGTTCTCGAGCAACTCGAACTCACCGGGTGCGTATTGGTCGGGTTCGGCATGGGCACCGGCGAAGTGACCCGCTACCTTGCCACCTTCGGTTCGACGCGAGTCGGCAGGGCGGTGCTGATCGGCGCAATTCCCCCGTTTCTGCTCAAGACTCGGGACAACCCCGACGGTGTCGAGCAGTCAGTCTTCGACGACATCAAGGCCGCGGTCATCGCTGACCGACCCGCCTACTTCAAGACCTTCTTCGACGACTGCTACAACGTCGACGTCCTCGCCGGCACCCGGATCAGCTACCAGGCGTGGCAAAACAGCTTCAATGTGGCGCTCGCCGCGTCTGCACACGCCGCCCACGCTTGCATCGACACCTGGCTGACCGACTTTCGCGACGACCTGCCCATGATTGACGTTCCAGTGTTGCTGATCCACGGCGACGCCGACCGCATCCTGCCTTACTCCAATACGGCCAGGCGACTCCCCGGCCTGATCAAGGACCTCACCGTCGTCACCGTCAAAGGCGGACCGCACAACATCGCCTGGACTCACCCCGACGTGGTGAACCCGGCCCTTTTGGACTTCCTGAAGAGTTAGATCACACCCCCATCAAAGCAACGGCAACGAACCGGCAGGAGGCACGAACATCATGACCACCACCAGCAGTGCGTTGTTCTGCCGGGCTCACACGATGAATGCCAGACAGGCTTGGGCGCTACTGGCTGCCGGCGTGCTCGGCTATGAAGTCGTGTGTAAGGACGGCCAGCTCCTCAGTGAGTGTGTCGACGAGTGGCTGGTCTCCAGACCGATTCTGACTCGCGGGGCGATAGCGGCTCTGGCACTTCATCTTGGCAATGCGCTACCGGAGCGGTATGACGTTGTCTCGCTTGGGTTCCAGGCGATCAGAAAAAGCTCGCGGCATTGGCAAGGATCCAGTCGGTGAGCTGAAATGTCTGAATTTCTAAACCAGTTCAGTCGGCCGGCGATGGTGGAGTTGTGGCTCGGCCGTGGGATTTCTTGCCTCGCTCACGATGGCGCGCACCAGCGCGGCAGCACCGGCACCGAGAGGACGACACGCACTCATGAAAGGACGGCATCGCAAGCCCGCACTCATGGGTGGACGGCATCGCAAGCCCGCACTCATGGGTGGACGGCATCGCAAGGCCACTACATCGTCCGTCACCGTCGCCAAGATCGCCTTTACCGGCGCGGTCCTCGGTGGCAGTGGCCTGGCGCTGGCCGGCCAAGCCGGCACGGCCAGCGACGGCGAATGGGACCAGGTCGCCCGCTGCGAGTCGAGCGGCAACTGGGCCATCAACACCGGTAACGGCTACCAGGGCGGGCTGCAGTTCGCGCGCGGCACGTGGAGCGCCTTCGGCGGCGGCCAGTACGCGCCCGCGGCCCATCTGGCCACCAGGGAGCAGCAGATCGCCGTCGCTGAACGCGTGCTCGCCCACCAAGGCCGTGGCGCCTGGCCGGTCTGCGGCGGCCCCCTCTCGGGCGCCACGCAACGCAACGTCCCGTCCGGAGCACCCGCACCCGCCGATCCGCCGATCGACAGCCCCGAGCCCAACGACGTCGCCCCGACGCCGCTTGATCCCCCGCCGCATGCCCCGCTGACGCCGGATGCCGCGATGCCGCCGGCACCGATCCAGGCGTTGCCGCCGGCGTTTGCGCGAGACCCGCTGGCCGTGGCGAATGCCCCGGTGCCCGGCCCGGTTTTCGACACCGTCCGCCAGGCCGCGCTAATGACACTCATCCATCAGGTCTCAGGGACGCCGTATGTATCAGGTGGGGATTCTCCCGCAGGAACGGACTGCTCGGGGCTGGCTTCGTGGGTATCGAATGTGGCCAGTGGCCGGAAGGCTTTCGGGAATAGATTTGGTACCGGCAATGAGGAATCCGCCCTGTTGGCACGGGGTTTCCACTACGGAACTGCCCCGGGGGCCTTGGTGATCGGGTGGAATAATCGCCACACCGCGATGACGTTGGCGGACGGGACTCCGGTATCCAGTGGTGAACTCGGCGGGGTGAAAGTCGGTGGTGGAGGGGCCTATCAGGCCCAGTTCACCCATCACATGTTTCTGCCGATGGCACCGGAGCAGGTAGCGGGTGACCCAGTTCCGGTTGATCCTCCGGCGGTGGTCGATGCGGTGAATACGGAGGTACCAGCTCCGGCGCCTGATTCAGCACCGGTCGATGAGGGCGATGATGTGGCTATATAGCGCAGAGGTTTTCAGACGTACAAATCCCGATACTGGTGGACAGCTCCGATAAATCGATGCTGGCCGCGGCTGGTCTGCACAGCACGGCCACGGGGATAACCGGCTCCCCGCAGCCGATCGGGGGACACCCAATTCATCACTGCCGTGATCGAGTACGTCGCTACTCCGGATCGACGCCTCGTTGTTCGGCGACCCAAGCTGCGACTTGGCTGCGGGAGGTGAGCCCCAGTTTGACCAAGACGTTCGCGACGTGGGTCTCGGCTGTTCGTTGCGCGATGACCAGAGATTTAGCGATGGCCTTATTGCTCAGGCCCTGCGCGAGCAGTCCAGCGATTTCCTTCTCACGCGAGGTCAACGAGCCCGCACCGCCGGCGTCGGGCTGCCTTGATCTGGTTGAGCGCCCAGTGTTTTCGCCGTCGTCCAACGCCTCGGCAAGTGGCATCTGTTTGCCACGCCGAAACGCCGCGGCATACGCCTGATCGCCGAGCGCGGCGCGGGCGCCGGCCACAGCCTTATCGTGATCACATGCCAGATCCGGTAACAGGGTCGCGAGCGAGTTGGCGATCGAGTCCCACAACGCTTCTGCCGTGCCCAGCATCTGGGCGGCGCGCTTGTGCTGCCCCAGCGCGCCAACCCCCCAGGCCAGGGCTTCCAAACTCACGGCGGTGCTCAGCTGGTCGTCCAGTTCGAGTTTGATCTCTAGGGCGGAGCGCTGAAGCTCCACGGCGCGAAGGGGGTCGCCCCTGCGCCACGCATCCAAGCCGAAAGCCATCAGTGCGTTCGCCCGGTGCATGGATTCCCCGAGCGGCGTGGCCAGTCGAAAAATTTCCTCGTAGCATTCAGTGGACCGCTCGTGCCAGCCCGCCATGGATGCGTAGATGGCAAGCGACTGCAAAATGTCGAGATAAAAGTCCAGGTCTGTTCTGCTTGCGGAGATGGCCAACGCCTGCTCGAGTTCGGAAACCGCCCGCGTGAGGTCGCCCGCGAAATGTGCCGAGCGGGCGGCGGCATGATGCAGCTGGGCCAGCACCATCGGATCGCTGACCTGTGGAATCAACCCGCGAGCCTCGTCGAGTAGTTGGTTGCCGGTTGCCAACTCAGCTCCGATCGTGGCCAGGGCGCTGTTGCGCAGTAGTGCGCGCACGCGCAGAACCGTGACGCCACTCGAGCGCGCGAGCGCTTCATCGAGCCAATGCCGCCCTTCGCCGAGCCTGCCGTGCGCCCACCAATACCCGAGCGGAAGCCCAACCACGATCTCCATCACTGCATCGGCGTCGCCGCGCTCGTTGAGGCAGAAGTCGAGCGCGGACCGAATGTTCGCACTCTCGGCACTAAGTCGCGCCAACCAATACACCTGGCGCGCACTGATCCACTCCGCCTTCGCGGTGTGAATAAGTGCCGTATACCACTGCAAATGGCGCATCCTGAGCGGTGGTCCGTCGCCGGCCTCAGTCAGGCGCTCCAAACCGAATTCACGGATACTTTCCAAAAGCCGATACTGCACAACGGCTCCCCGATCGTGACGAACGACGATCGATTTGTCGACCAGACCCGACACCAGATCCACCATCTCCTCACCGGCGATGTCGCCGGTACATACTCCCTCCACTGCATCCAACTCGAAGCTTCCGGTGAAGACGCACAACCGGGCCCATAGCCGCTGTTCGGCCGGCGTGCACAACTGGTAGCTCCACTCGATCGACGCCCGCAACGTCTGCTGTCGACCGGGGCGCCCCCGCTCACCGCCCGTCAGCAACGCATATCGATCGTCAAGTTTCGACAGGATCTGCTGCGGTGACAACGATCTGAGCCGCCCGGCTGCCAACTCGATTGTCAGCGGCAAACCATCCAAGCGGTAACACAAGTCCGCGACCGCGCGGTAGTTTTCTTCGGTCAGAGCAAAGTCCGGCACCGCTGCCACCGCGCGCTCGGTGAACAACGCCACCGCGTCGTATCGAGACAGCCCAGCCGACCCGCCACTACGGTCGGGCTCTGGCGCTGCCATCGGAGGCACTGGTAAAACGGCTTCACCGACGACATGCAGCGGCGCCCGACTAGTCGCCAATATCTGCAGATAGGGGCAGCTACGCAGCAAAGCAGCCGACAGCGCCGCGACCTCGTCGAGCAGATGTTCACAATTGTCCAACACCAGCAGTAACTGCCGGCTGCTCAAAGAGTCGATCAACACCCTCAGCGCATCCCCTGAGGGCTGACCGCGCACTCCCAACTCCGTCAAAACCGTCTGGGTCAACAGCGCCGGATCCCGCAGCTCCCCGAGTTCGACCAGCCACACGCCGTGCGGATAGGCGCGCCTGCGGTCCCTTGCCACCCGCTCTGCTACGCGTGTCTTGCCGACGCCACCAACACCGGTCAAAGTGACCAGCCTGGACTTGGAGAGGGCGCGCTTGACATCGGCAAGTTCGTGGCGCCGGCCGACGAAGCTCGTAACCTCCGCCGGTAGGTTGCCGCCACCACGAACTCCGCCGGCAGTCTGCACCACCCGGCTCAGCGTACGCGGGCCGTACCCACCGCGAGATGGGACTTCGCTCGGGCAATCCAGCGCTCAAGCGAGCCCGATCAGCACGTCTTTTGACCGAGCGTCCGCGTTTCTCAACGGATCAAAGGCTGCTTTGTCACCGCGCCTCGGAGGTTTTTGGCCTGCCGCGGCGGAGCACCGCCGATCCAAGGGTGTGGTACTCAGATGTGTGTCGCAGCAAGGGCCCTGCGTCGGGGCGGTCGCTCGCACCGTTGCTGATCGATTCTCCGACGAAGATCGCGTGGTCGCCGCCGTCGTAGGAGCCCCACTCGCGGCACAGAAACCAGGCATGAGTGCCCGCGATCACCGGGCCGCCGTCATGCCAATCGATCTGCAGATGCGGGGCGACGCTCCATGGCAGCCTGGCGTAGAAGTCGGCGACGTCGACCTGATCCTGACTGAGAATGCTCACGCCGTAGATTCCATCGGTGCCCGCGAGCAATTGGTGCATGAGACCGGGTTTGTCGACACTGACGGCCAATAGCGGCGGGTCGAGCGACACATTTGCGAACGAGCTGGCGGTCATCCCGTGAACTAGCGGGGTGGCTGTCTTCCCGTGGTCCTGGGCGCCCTCGGCAATCGTCACCACCGTGACACCGCTGGGAAAGCGACGTAATGCCTTGCGAAACGGCAAGGCTTGCGCCTCATACGACCCATACTCACTGGCGCATGTTCCCATTGGATTGACTCCTTTTAGATTGATTCCTTGAACGCCAACGGATTTGCTCATTTCGCTGTGCCCTTCGAACGCATAAAGTCAACCGTCCCAGACGGATTTATCATCCGACTGGTAGTTGACGCAATTGTCGGTCTCTTTTGCGGCAACGCCTTTGTTGTTGAAGAAGATCTTCGCCCAGTTCGGCCACTGGAACGCCAGGGGCTCACCATAGATATTTGTCGCGATTTCCTCGGCGTAGGCTCTGCGGTCAGCAGAACTCAACGAGTAGAACCAATGAGCACGCTCCATCGCGGCCTGCTGAACCCCCGTCGGCTTATTGTGCTTGTCGATGATGTACCGCTCGTAATAGATCGGTGTCAAATCTCGTGCGGCGGCGGCGGGGGCAAACATTGCAACGCCGGAGCGGACAACGAAATTCAGCCGATGCTGGCGCATTTCGGTTATCTCCCCAGGACGGACATCTGGTCGGGACAGTAAGCGCCGACGGCGGCGGCCAGGAACTGCCACGTCTGCACTTGGGTGGTGCCTCTTGGCAGGTTGGCGGCGACGAAATCGACCGACTTGTGGGCAGAGCCGTCGACGCCCGTACTCAAACGTTTGCAGACGATCTTGCCCATCCACGCATTGAAATCGCGGGGACCGTAGATACCGTAATCGTTGAGTTGACCGGCGAAGTCGGCATCGACGTCAGCGTGCGCCGGCGCGGCCAACGCAATGGCGAAGGCGACGATCGCAACGACTCGAGTTCGCTTCACGGATGGTTGGCTCCCACGGATGAGGATTTTTGCCGTCGATCGGGTCGATCGGTCGGCGAGGTCGCAAAAGATCATCAGCCGGTCAGTCGCGCATTATTAACCCGTTGACTGATTGCCACCATCGGCCTGTGCTTCAGACTGCTGCGGCGGTGACCTGACCGCGACGTGAAAACTACGTAGCCGATACGTAAGTCGTGAAGCCGCGGCAGTCTGCCGGGGTCTCGAGACGCAAACCTACGTACGCACTACGTAGTTCTTCGGTGCCGCGCCGGGCCGGTGCCGGTGTCTGGTGGGTAAGTCAGACACGCGCTCGCAGGCGCCTGAGGGAGGAGAACGATGAAGGGCCTCGTCGGGCGGGCATGGATACCGCTGGTTCTTGTGGTCGTATTGGCTGTCTCGGGATTGATTGTTATGCGGCTGCACAAGGTCTTTGGCTCCCAGAACCTCAATGCCAATGCCGGCGCCGGCATCGAGATCGTGCAGTTCAACCCCAAGATCATGATCTATGACGTCTACGGCCCGGCAGGGAGCACCGCCAAGATCGACTACTTCGACGCCGATGCCAACACCCACGAAGTCGATGCGGCCCTGCCGTGGTCGACCACGATCTCCACGACGCTGCCCGCGGTCAGCGCCAACATCTTGGCCCAAAGCGACGGCGATCAGATCGGCTGTCGTGTCACCGTGGACGGGATGGTCCGGCAGGAGAAAACAGCCGATGGGGTTCATGCACAGATCTTCTGCCTGGTGAAGTCCGCATGACCGAGACGAGCACCAAGCACGCCGTGCCGCACGCCAAGCGGCCGTTCTTGGCCCATGCCATCCGTCTGTTGGCGGTGCCGATCATCCTGGGCTGGATCGCGATCACGGTCGTCGTGAATACGATCGCCCCCTCATTGGACGTGGTCGGGGAGGCGCATTCGGCGCCGATGGCCCCCAAGGATGCGCCCTCGATGAAGGCGATGATGTTGATGGGCCACAACTTCAGGGAATTCGATTCCAACAGCACGGTGATGATCGTCATCGAGGGCCAGCAGCAGCTCGGCCCGGACGCACACCGGTACTACGACAGCATCATAGGCAAGCTAAAGCAGGATCCCCATCATATCCAGCATATTCAGGACTTCTGGGGGGACCCGCTGACGGCGGCCGGAGCTCAGAGCGCCGACGCCAAGGCCGCCTACGTGATGATCAATATCGCCGGCAACCAAGGTACAACAGAAGCCAACAAATCCGTCGAGGCCGTCCGCAAGGCCGTGGAACACACGCCTGCCCCGCCCGGGGTGAAGGGCTATGTCACCGGCCCGGCCGCGCTCGCCTTTGATCAGCACGTCATCGGCAACGCCAGCCTGAAGAAGATCACGCTGTTTACTCTGGTGGCGATCACGTTCATGTTGCTGCTGGTCTACCGCTCCATCGTCACCACCCTGATCCAGCTTTTCCTGACCGGGATCGGGTTGATGTCGTCCCAGGGAGCGGTCGCCGTTCTGGGCAACAACAACATCTTCGGGCTCACCACGTTCGTCTCGAATATCCTGACCATGCTGGCGATCGCGGCGGCGACGGACTATGGGATCTTCATCTTCGGCCGGTATCGCGAGGCGCGTGCGGCCGGCGAGGATCGCGAAACCGCCTACTACACCACCTTCCGGTCGGTTGCTCCGGTGATCGTGGGTTCGGGCCTGACGATTGCCGGGGCGACGTACTGTCTGAGCTTTGCGCGGCTGCCCTACTTCACCACGATGGGTGCACCCGTGGCGATCGGAATGCTCGTCCTGGTGGCGGCCGCGATCACGCTGGGGCCGGCTGTTCTTTTCCTCGGCAGCCGATTCGGTCTCTTCGAAGCCAAGCGCGCGGCGCGCGGTCGACTCTGGCGCCGCGTCGGCACCGCGGTGGTCCGGTGGCCCGCACCGATCCTGGTCGCCAGTGCCATCGT
>DASQRI010000126.1:0-2551 GCA_035642975.1 Mycobacterium sp. | reverse complement strand
GCCGGGCGTTGAGCACGTTGATCGGCAATCACGTGGATGCCTACGAGAACTACAACATCCGTGAAGGGGAGTTTGTCGCGGGCACGCTCTTGGGCTGGCAGTTCGGCGACGGACACCTCCACGATGTGCGGTTCATGCGCGCAATACAGCAGCGGTGTGGATTTGCCCCGGGCGACGTGATCGTGGTCTACCTCGAGTCCCAACCCATCCACATCCGCCGGCAGCAGTACCGGGTCGTGGACCTGGCGGTCGGTGAACTCGAGCGGGGATACGTCGAAGTCGCCGACATGTTGGCCTGCCAGCCGTGGCTGGAGCAAGGCCCGATTCCGGTGCACCCGGCACGAAACGGGCACCGCGAGGTGCGATTGGATACTGCCGCCGATACGCGTCGAGCCTTTGACGGCAGAACCGGAACATGACCAGAGCGGTCGTGGTGGGGGCGGGCCCCAACGGCCTCGCCGCGGCGGTCACGCTCGCACAACACGACATAGCCGTCACCGTGCTCGAGGCCGCCGACACCGTTGGCGGTGGCACCCGTACCTCCGAACCGCTGATGCCGGGCCTACTCCATGACGATTGCGCCGCGGTCCATCCGATCGCGCTGGCCTCACCGTACTTGCGCTCGCTGGACTTACCTGCCCACGGGTTGCAATGGGCGTGGCCGACAGTCGATCTGGCGCATCCGCTCGACGACGGCAGTGCAGGAGTTTTGGTGCGCTCGATCGAGCAGACCGCCCAGCTGCTGGGCCGGGACGGGAAACGCTGGCGCCAGCTGATCGGCCCAATCGCTTCCGGCTTCGACGATTTGGTCGAGGACGTCCTGCGACCGGTCGCGCATCTACCGCGCCACCCGGTAAAGCTGGCCCGTTTCGGGGTGGGGGCAATGCTGCCCGCCACCGTTTCGACACGTTTGTTCCGCACAGAACAGGCCCGCGCCCTCTTCGCCGGCAACGCCGCCCACGGCTGGTACCCGTTGTCGCGAGTGTCCACGTCGGCGATGGGCCTGATGTTCGGAGCGATCGCGCACCGTCACGGTTGGCCGGTCGCGGTGGGCGGATCGTCGAAGATCACCGACGCCCTTGTCGACGTCCTGAAGGGTTACGGTGCGGTGGTGGAGACCAGCGCACCGGTCCGAGCACTGGGCGACGTCGCGGACGCCGACATTGTGATGCTCGACCTGTCTCCACGTGGGATCATCGACCTCGCCGGCAACGATCTGCCCCCGTGGATTTCGCGCGCCTACCGGCGTTATCGACCCGCCCCGGCTGCATATAAGGTCGATCTTGCCGTCGAGGGCGGTGTGCCGTGGACGAATGAGTACGCACGGCGCGCGGGCACCCTACACGTCTGCGGTTCCGCAGCCGAGGTGGTGGCGGCCGAAAGACAGATCGCCGCCGGCAAGATGCCTTCTCGCCCTTTCGTTCTCGTGGCCCAACAGTACCTCGCAGACCCAAGCCGGTCGGTCGGTTCAATCCACCCCGTGTACGCCTACGCCCACGTTCCGCACGGGTACACCGGCGACGCCACCGACGCCATCCTGGCGCAGTTTGAACGGTTCGCCCCCGGAACACGCGAGCGGATCATCGCCATCCACGCCCGCAACCCAGCGCAGTTGTGTCACGACAACCCCAACTACGCGGGCGGCGATATCATCGGCGGCGCTAACAACCCCCGTCAGCTTCTGATGCGCCCACGTATCGCCGCAAATCCCTACGCAACAGGCATCCCCGGAGTCTTCATCTGCTCAGCATCCACACCACCGGGCGCCGGTGTGCACGGCATGTGCGGACACAACGCCGCACAATCGGCCATCCGGCAACTCAAAGGCGGCCAGATATGACTTCAATATTCGTCGACTGGTCACCCGAGGACGACGGCGCGGGCCGCCAAATCGCCGACTTGGTACTGCCTCACCGCGAAAAGTTCATCTCCGATCTGTTCGACACGACCGTCGCCGACATGCCCGATCTGGCAACCTCCGCCGACGACCGCACCCTGCTGTATGCCAGCATCGCCGAGAACACCGCCGTCCTGATCGCCACGCTTGCCGACGGATCCGATCCGTCAGCGTTGCAGCCCCCTCCCGGTGCCAGCGCCTACGCGCGCGAGCTCGCGCGTCGGGGTGTTTCCCTCTCAGTTCTGTTGCGCGCGTATCGGATCGGGCAAGCAAAGTTCACCGCCATGTGTCTGGACGTCGCCAACGACAGCCCACAGGTCGACGACCTTGCCGCTCTTCGAACCGTCGTCAGCAAGGTGGCGGCGTTCATCGACCGCATTTGCGAAGTCGTCACCGTGGACTATGAAGACGAACGCGAGCGTTGGATCACCAACCAGAGCGGACTGACCTATCACTGGATCTCGCGGATCCTGTCCGGCGCGCTGACCGACGGTGCCGGCGCCGGATCTGCATTGGACTATCCCTTCGACGCCGTACATCTCGCTATCGAAATCTGGCTTTCAGACCGCACCGCTGCCCCGGCCGACGCCGTCCACGCGTTGACCACTGGGGTCCAGTTGCTTCGAAACCACAGCCCCGGCTCGCACGTGTTGT
>DASQRI010000125.1:0-5420 GCA_035642975.1 Mycobacterium sp. | reverse complement strand
GCATGCGGTGCTGGCCAATGTTTCCGGCGCCAAGATCGGCAGCAAGGGCCGACCGCTGCCGGGAGCCGGACACGTCGAGCTGGGCGCCTACGACGCCGAGCATGACCTCATCTTGGAAAACGACAGCGGACTGGTCCGGGTCCCGGAAGCCAACGAAGTCGGTGTGCTGCTCGCCGAGCCGCGTGGACCAATCGATCCCACCGCGTCGGTCAAACGCGGCGTCTTCGCACCCGCCGACACCTGGATCTCCACCGAATATCTGTTCCGCCGCGACACCGACGGGGACTTCTGGCTGGTCGGCAACCGCGGCTCCGTGGTGCACACCGCGCGCGGCACCGTGTTTTGCGACCCGATCACCGACGCGCTCGATCTCATTCCGGCGGTCGACCTCGCGGTGACCTACGGCGTCTCGAAGGACGATCACCAAATCGCAGTGACGGCGCTGACGCTGCGGCCCGGCGCGACCGTCACGGCGGCGGATCTGACCGAGGCGGTGGCGGCCATGCCCTTCGGGCTGGGGCCCGACATCGTGCACGTGGTGGCAGAGATGACGTTGAGCGCCACCTATCGCCCGACGGTCAGCGCGCTGCGGGCGGCCGGGATTCCCAAGGCGGGACGGCATGCCTGGTTCTTCGACGCCGACGCCAACCAATTCCGCCGGTTGACGGGCCCGGCGCGCGCCGAGCTGTCTGGTGCGCACCGACACGCGGGCCAAACGTGATTGACGAAACGCTGCTGAGCATCCTGGTCTGCCCGGCCGACCGAGGCCCGCTGGTATTAACCCGCACAGCGGACCAGGAACTGCTGTACAACCCGCGGCTGCGGCGCGCTTACCGCATCGAGGACGGCATCCCGGTACTGCTGGTCGACGAGGCCACCACGGTCAGCGACGACGAACATGCCCAGCTCATGGCGAGGGCCATTCCGGCAAGTCCCCAGTGAGGTAACGCTGCAGGTTCGGTCCGATTGTTCGCGCGATCTGCTCGACGGGTAATGACTTGAACGGCTCCAATTCCAAGATGTAGCGGGCCATGATCACGCCCATCAGTTGCGACGCGACGAACTGGACTCGGATGATGCCGGTCCCCGGCGGATTGTCGACCCGCGGACCCACCTCGGCCGCGATCACGTCTTGCAGGAATGTACGAAAGAGGTTCACCTCCGAGCCGGCCAGAATCGACCGCAGCGTGGCGATGATGCCCGCACCCAGCTCGGAGTCATACAACGGCAATAACACGAACGGCAGCTTGTAGCCGAGCTCTTCGACAGGAATCTCGCGCAGCGGGCGGAGGACTTCCATGGGGTCGACCGGGATGTGGACGGCTGCTGCGAACAGCCGTTCCTTGGTGCCGTAATAGTGATGCACCAATGCTGAATCGACACCCGCCGCGGCTGCCACTGCCCGTATCGATGTGTTGTTAATTCCATTGCGGGCGAACAGCACTCGGGCGCTACTCAGGATTCGGTCGCGGGTGTCTGAACTCCCGGCCGGTCGCCCTGGCCGCTTGCGACCCGTGTTGGTGGCCGTCACGCTAAGGTGTCCGTCGGCGAAGGGTGGCGGCGGCCAGACATAGTGCCGCCAGCGCAAAGCCCAACACCACCACAATGTCGCGTACCGCCACGCCGGTCAGCTCGCTGTGCGCGCCCACCTGCTGCAGCGCTTCCAGCGCGTAGCTGGCCGGCATCACGTTGCTGATCCACTCCAGCCAGGTCGGCATTAGTGCTCGCGGGACGAGGATCCCGGCCAGCAACAGCTGCGGCACCATCACCAGCGGAATGAATTGCACGGCCTGAAACTCGGTGCGTGCGAAAGCACTACACAACAATCCGAGGCCGACGCCCAGTACCGCGTTGACGATCGCGATCACGAACACCCATAACGGGCTGCCGGCGGTGTCGAAGCCGAGGAACCAAAATGACACGATGCACGCCAAGGTGGCTTGTATCGCTGCAGCAACTGAAAATGCTGTGCCATAAGCGATCAGCAGGTCGAGCCGGCGCAGCGGAGTGGTGAGGATGCGCTCCAAGGTTCCCGAGGCTCGCTCCCGTTGCATCGTGATTGCCGTGATGATGAACATCACGAAAAGCGGGAAAAGGCCGAGCAGGATGAGGCAGGCATTGTTGAACGGCGTCGGAGTGCCGGGTGGGTGCGGAACATTGTGAAACATGAAGTACATCAACGTAATAACCAGGATCGGTACCGCGAGGATCATCGCGATGCTACGGCGATCGGCAGCCAGCTGACGCAAAATCCGCGCCGTGGTCGCGGTGTAACCCGTTAGCCCTAACCGGCTTGGCGCGTGGTGCTGCGCTTGATGATGGACAGAAACGCGTCCTCCAGTGACGTGCATCCGGTGTCCTCTCGTAGTTGGGTCGGGGTGGTGTGGGCGACCAGATGACCGTCGCGCATCAGCAACAGGTCGCCGCAGTGGTCGGCTTCGTCCATCACATGGCTGGACACCAGCAGCGTGGCCCCCGCGCGGGCCAGGTCGGTGAACTGCTCCCAGAGATCTGCCCGCAGCACCGGGTCCAACCCCACTGTCGGTTCGTCGAGAACGAGCAACTCAGGGCTGCAGACCAAGGCGCACGCCAGCGATGCTCTGGTGCGCTGACCACCGGAGAGATTGCCGCAATAGGCGGTGCTGTGGTCGCTGAGCCCCACCCGATCAATCGCGGCGTCGGCGGCGCGCCTATCAAAACCGTAAAGGGCCGCAAAATAGCGGACGTTGTCGACGATCCGCAGGTCGTTGTAGATCGTCGGATCCTGAGGCATGTATCCGATCCGGCGGCGCAACGGCGCCGACCCGGCCGGCAAATCGAGCACCCGCACCGTGCCCGACGCGATGAGCTGGGTGCCGACGATGCAACGAATCAGCGTGGTCTTCCCGCAACCCGACGGACCGAGCAGTCCGGTGATGCTGCCGCGGGCTATTCGCACCGAGAAGTCGTGCAGTGCTGGACGTTTGCCGCGGATCACCCGCAAGTGGCTGATGTCGACAGCCGCTTCGGAACCGTTCGACGGTAATTCATCAGTCGATGAAGTCATCATATGGTGAATATTCGCTTCCGCGGGCTGACTGTCAAGGGTCGAGGCAGAATCTGTCCGGTGGGCGCTGACCAACTCGCTGTCGATCCGGTCGAAGCCGCGCATCGACTGCTCGGCGCGACTCTCACCGGTCGCGGCGTCAGCGCCACAATTGTCGAAGTCGAGGCCTATGGCGGGGTGCCGGACGGTCCGTGGCCGGATCCTGCGGCGCATTCCTACCGCGGTCCCACCGGCCGCGGCGGGGTGATGTTCGGCCCTCCCGGCCGGCTCTACACCTATCGCAGTCATGGCATCCACGTGTGCGCAAACGTGGTGTGCGCGGCCGACGGCATTGCCGCCGCCGTGTTGATCAGGGCGGCCGCGATCGAGACGGGGCTCGACATCGCCCAATGCCGGCGCGGCGCATCGATACGTACCGTCGCGCTGGCCCGCGGTCCGGGTAATCTCTGCTCGGCGTTGGGAATCACCATGGCCGACAATGAAATCGACCTTTTCGGTGCCAACGGTCCGGTACGGCTGGAGCTCAACGACGCCGTCGAAGCGGTCTCAGGGCCACGAGTCGGCGTCAGCCAGGCCGCCGACCGACCGTGGCGGCTGTGGTCAGTGGGGCGTGCCGAAGTCTCGGCCTACCGTCGCAGCCCGCGAGCGCCCGCCCCGGGAGCCAGTGACTAGCTATTCGACGCGCCGTCCGGTCGGCCGCCGCCGGGTCGCCGCACCAGTACGGGAAGATCTATGACTGTGGGCGCTGAATCCGCTGTACCCGCGGGCATCCTGGACGAGCTGAACTGGCGCGGGCTGATCGCACAGTCGACCGATCTCGATGCGCTGGCAGCCGAGGCCGCCCGGGGGCCGATCACCCTTTACGCGGGATTCGACCCCACCGCGCCCAGCCTGCATGCCGGACATCTGGTGCCGCTGTTGGCGTTGCGGCGCTTTCAGCGGGCCGGACATCGACCCGTCGTCCTTGCCGGCGGCGCAACCGGCTTGATCGGCGACCCGCGCGAAACGGGCGAGCGGGTGCTCAACACCGCCGAGACGATCCACGAGTGGACTGGACGGATCCGCGGGCAGCTGGAACGCTTCGTCGATTTCGACGGCTCGCCGACCGGCGCCATCGTCGAAAACAATCTCGAGTGGACCAGCGCCATGTCAGCGATCGAGCTGCTGCGTGACGTCGGCAAGCACTTCTCGGTCAACGTGATGCTGGACCGGGACACCATTCGGCGACGGCTGGAGGGTGAGGGGATCTCCTACACGGAATTCAGCTACATGCTGTTGCAGGCCAACGACTATGTCGAGCTTCACCAACGTCATCACTGTGTGCTGCAGATCGGCGGATCCGACCAGTGGGGCAACATCATCGCCGGCGTCCGCTTGGTACGACAGAAGCGGGCGGCTTCCGTGCATGCGCTGACCGTTCCGCTGGTCACCGCGGCCGACGGGACGAAGTTTGGAAAGTCCACCGGCGGCGGCAACGTGTGGCTGGACCCGGAAATGACCACGCCGTATGCCTGGTATCAGTACTTCGTCAACACGGCTGATGCCGACGTCATCCGTTACCTCCGCTGGTTCACCTTCTTGTCGGCCGACGAATTGGCCGAGCTGGACGAGGTTACGGCGGCACGGCCGCAGCAACGTGCAGCGCAGCGCCGGCTCGCACGCGAGCTCACCACGCTCGTGCACGGCGCGCAGGCCACCGAGGCCGTCGAACAAGCCAGCCAGGCGCTGTTCGGCCGCGGGGAACTCACCCGCTTGGACGAGGCCACGCTGCGGGCCGCGCTTCGGGAGACCTCGATAGCTGAGCTGCAGCCGGGCACACCGGACGGGATCGTCGATCTGCTGGTCGCTAGCGGGCTGGCGCCGAGCAAGGGCGCCGCGCGACGCACGATCGCCGAGGGCGGCGTCTCCGTCAACAACACCAAGATCGACGACGAGGACTGGGTGCCGCGACCGGACGACTTCCTGCACGGACGGTGGCTGGTGTTGCGCCGGGGCAAGCGGAATATTGCCGGCGTCGAGCGCGTTGGATGATCTTGCGACCGTGAAACGCGCCGTCTAGCAGGTTGTTTGACTCCGCGTTTGGGCTCGCGTAACTTGATCGAGTCGTCGCGACACGGTGAATCCGTCGAGCGCGACGATGTCCCAGAGGGAGTCTCCACTTCGGTGGGATCTTTCGTCGTCCGCATTACGAGTCAGCGGCCAAGAGCCGCGGGACTTGTTGCGCGGCCGGATGGGGTGTTGTTTGAGAACTCAATAGTGTGTTTGGTGGTTTTGTTTTTGTTGTTGTTTTTTGGCTGCATTCTTGGCGCCCCGTGTTGGGGGTGTGGCCTGTTTTTGTGATGCCAGTTTTGGTGTCTTTTTGTTAGGTCAGATT
>DASQRI010000124.1:0-8008 GCA_035642975.1 Mycobacterium sp. | reverse complement strand
AGTCGGCGGCACTCAGCGTCGAGGTCGACCTCACCTACCTCGCGCCAGTGATCGGCGAACGTTTGCGCCGCCTGCGTCATGTGTAAGCCAAAGCCGTCGACGTTTTGCCTGGTGAACACCGGTTGTAGTGCGCGTCTGCGCGGAGCCCATTCTCGGTTGGGCAGGACAAAGAGGTTGTCGCCCGCTATGTTCCGCACTTCCTCGTGGATCAGGCATCGCTCCATGAGTCCGTCCGTGCGTCCCAACACATCGCGCACTCCGCGGGGCGAGGTGACCAACACAAGGGCCGGGGCAACGAACTTTGGCAGCGGTACGAAGCGGGTCACCGGTGCGCCGGCCTCGCTCAGCAGTGCTAGTCCGGTGTGCAAAACCCGCGCCGCTGACAGCACCTGCCGAATGGGCAGCGGATTTTTCGGCACAAGCGGAAGCGCGCCAACGTCGAGTCTGTCGATCGTCGCGGTCATGGCACCAACAATCATGCCGTGTCCAGCGGATTGCAAGACTTTGTGCCTACTCCGTTCTACGAGAACAGGTCCTTAATCGCCCCCGTGCTGTATAAGTACCGCTTCGCCGCCCATGCCGGCGCGTTGCTCCCCGACGCGGCGGCTGACCGGGACACCGCCGAAGCGATGGAGATGGCTGAGCATTCCGGCGATGACTTTCAGGTGGATGCCGCCCGGGTGAGTCGCGGCCTCGTCATCATCAATCAGGGCGGTTCGCAACGCGCGGCCGGTTTCGCACTGCTCGCCCAGTATCGCGAAGCTCACTTGCTGCATGGATACGCGAAAAACGTGGTGCGGACTGTCGACACCGAGATCGCGAAGGAGAAAGCCAGAACCGGCGATGTCGACGGCGCGATCCAGTTGGCACGCGCGGTCGTCGACTACTCGTTCGACGCGGGCGACGCGCTCTCCCTTGGAGAGGCCACCAGGGTCTTGGTGGAATCATTGCTGGCGCGCGGCACGAGCGCCGACCTCAAGGAGGAGCAGGCCGCGATCGACCGGCTGGCAGCGGAGCCGACCGACCCGGGATTCGTACTGTTCGAAGTTCCGCTGCTGCGGCTGCGGGCTCTGCTGGCGCGGGCTCACGGCGATGCCGAGGCCTACAAGCAGTTGAGGGATCGCTACCGCGACATGGCGAAAACGCTCGGCTTCGAAGGACATGTAGCGTGGGCCGAAGCGATGCCGTGACGACTGAGGCTTTCTGCTACCCCCAAACTATTTCACTCGCGTGACCAGCTTGAGTCGATCTGGTTGCAGCAAAACGACACGGCTCGAATAGACGACTCCGTCTGCGGGGCAACGGGGTTCAACCTGAGTCTTCCGGTGGCACATTCCGGCATTGTGGCCGATAGTCATATAACAAGTGAACGTAAGTTTCAGTGGAGGTGGATGTAGTCATGCCGCACAACGCCATCTGTCGCGATCGACTTCGGTAAGAATCGCGCGAAACGGCCGGGTTGCGTGGCATGGGCGAGGTCTTTCAATTTCACCGCGAGATCATCGTCTGTGGTGACGACCCGCTGGCGAACACGATCATCGACGAACTGCGCGGCGCCGGCGCCCGGATCATCCGGATCACCAATGCCGCCGATCTCCTGGGTGCCGGGGTACATCGCGCGCGCGCCGTGGTCTGCGCCGGGCCCAATGACGCCGTCAATCTCGAAATCGCGCTTTTAGCAAGGCGATTCAGCCCGAATGTTCGCGTAGTGGCGCGTCTGGCAGACAACATGCTGCGCGACGCGGTTGCCGCCGTCAGCGGCCCCGGCGCGATCTTGAACGTCGCCGACCTCGCGGCACCCTCCGTCGTCGAGGCAGTTCTGTCCCGTAACGCGCACCAGTTTGCCACGGCTGGTATCGAATTCGTGGTGTGGGGATCGGCGGCGCCGAAGGACGGGACGCTGCGCGAAATCTTCAAGGATCTGGCACCGGTGGCGGTAGTCCATGGCAAGAATTCGCCCACCCCCGGCGAGGTGGTGCCGTGTCCGGGACGGGACTTGAAGGTTTACGCCGGCGACTGGACCTCGATGATCGGCGTCAAAGACGAAATGGAAGCCCGCGGGATCACCGTGCCGCCCTCGACAGCGACGCGCTCTCACCAGTCCAGGGTGCGACGCGTCATCGACGCGATGCGCGCCATGCGTGAGGACGCCAACCCGCTGCTTTTTCCCTCGGTGGTATTCACCCTTGTGCTCATGTTCGGCTCGACAGCGGTAGTGCACTTCACCTTCGTGAACCCGCGGGTGTCGTGGCTCAATGCCTTATATTTCACCTCCGAGACAATCACCAGCGTCGGCTTCGGCGATTTCAGTTTCGCGGCAGAATCCGTTTTCCTGCGGTACTTCGCCATCGGGTTGATGTTCGGCGGCGTGATGATCACCGCCGTCCTCGTCGCGCTCGTCGCGGACCTGCTGCTGTCCCGCCGCTTCGTCCACACGGCCGGTATCCGACGTGCCCGCCGTATGCGCGACCACATCGTTGTCGTCGGCCTGGGTTCAACTGGCATCCGCGTCGTCAGTGATCTGGCCGCCGCCGGATATGACGTCGTTGTCATCGAGCACGACGAAAACAACCGCTTCCTGTCGACGGTCGCCAAACTTGACGTGCCGGTGATTTTCGGCGACTCGACGATGCGCCAGACGCTGGAATCGGCTCGCGTCGATCGCGCCCGCGGCGTCGCGGTGATGACCCAAGACGACATGGAAAACATCCGGACCGGCATCGTGCTGCTGGAGATGTTGGGATCCGATACCAAGGTGCCGATCGTGCTGCGTGTTCAGGGTCGTGCGCTCAGCGCTGCAGTGAACCAGCAGTTCGGTTTCGAAAACGTGCGGTCGGTCGTGGATCTGGCGGCCCCATGGTTCATCGGCGCGGCGATGGGTCTTCAGGTGCTGGGCACGTTTTGGGTCGGGCAGCGCTCGTTCATGGTCGGCGCGATGCTGGTAGCTGAGGGCAGCGAGCTTGACGGGCTGCAAATGGTGGAACTGTCCACCCAGACGCGTGTCATCGCGATCATCCGACCGGAAGGACCGGTGAGGTTACGCCCGCGCCGCGGGGATCGGTTGCAAGCCGGCGACACGGTCTATCTCATCGGCCCGTATCGCGAGCTGATCGCGACGCTTCGTAAGGGCCAGCCGCCGCCGTTGACCGCGATCAACGGTGAGCGCGCGCTGACGCTGGCGGCGGCGCGTTCGTCGCACCGGCCAGATGTCCGCCCGCCCAGATGGGCCCCGGACCCGGGCGCCTGACACGGGCTGGCAGCGTCGAGGACGCTGTCTGTGTCATCGATGCAAGTGCGTCCGGTGCTGTCACGTCGCTATGCCATCATCGCTGGTAACCCGCCACTTTATAGCGTAGGGACGCCGCCATGATTCCGTTCACGATGCTGGCCATCGTGATTATCAGCGTCACGGTCCCGACGGTCCACACCACGCTCATCAGAAAGGGTGCCGTCGCCACGGCTATAGGGAGTGTGGGGTTCTTCCTGTACTACATCTGGTTCGGTACGGAGGGCACTCTCGGTGGCCAGGAGCATTACCCGAGCTGGCCGTTCTGGTGGTGGGCAGGTCTCACTGTGGTCGGGGTCATCACGATGCTGGTCGGTCTAATTGGCAAGTAACGACGGCGTCGCTGCTGACGGCCATCGGGGTACACCAGGTGCAATGCGCGAGGCAGGTGACTTCGTTCGCGGCACCGACGGACGCTGGATGATCCGGCCACTCCTTTGAAGGACCAGCTCGGCTGCGGTGAGTCTCTCAGGCAGCTTGAGTGACGGTCACACTGCGGAAATGCTCGAAGCCGTCTTCGTCAGTCAAGTCGTTGACGACTTCAGCCAGTTTGGCTCTTACGTCACTCGGCGACGAGTACTGCGTAGTCGCGAGCTGACCATCGTCGAACTCCACGGTGATGAGGTAACGGCACAAAGTCAGCCTCCTAAATGTTGCTCGGATGGATCAACGCTAACCCGAGACCATCAAACACGCCCTCTGAGTAGCTGCGAACCAGCTGTGGATTCCGTCAACGCTCTGTTTCGCTCGGCGCGCTAGAGCGTTAGCTGGCTTACACGTCGTAGTACAGCGCGAACTCATACGGGGTCGGCCGCAGGTTGTAGGGCGCGAGTTCATAGTCGCGCTTGTAGTTGATCCACGCCTCGATCAGGTCGGGCGTGAAAACGCTTCCCTCGGTGAGGTATTCGTGGTCGTCTTCCAGGCGGTCGATCACCGCCGAAAGCTGGGTGGGAGCCTGCGGAATGTCGGCGGCCTCTTCCGGCGGCAGCTCGTAGAGGTCCTTGTCGACCGGAGGTGGCGGCTCGATCTTGTTCTTAATGCCGTCCAGCCCGGCCATCAACATAGCCGCGAACGACAGATACGGGTTGCCCGAGGCGTCTGGACAGCGGAACTCCAGTCGCTTGGCCTTCGGGTTGCTGCCGGTGATCGGGATGCGCACGCAGGCTGAGCGGTTGCGCTGGCTGTAGACGAGGTTGATCGGAGCCTCATACCCGGGAACCAGGCGCTTGTAGGAGTTGACGGTGGGATTGGTGAAGGCCAGCAACGAGGGTGCGTGGTACAGCAAACCGCCGATGTAGTGCCGGGCGGTGTCCGACAGGCCGGCGTACCCGGCCTGGTCGTAGAACAGCGGGACGCCGTCCTTCCACAACGACTGGTGGGCGTGCATGCCGGACCCGTTGTCGCCGAACAGCGGCTTGGGCATGAACGTGACGGTTTTGCCGGCCTGCCAAGCGGTCTGCTTGACGATGTATTTGTACATCTGATGGTCGTCGGCGGCGTGCAGCAATGTGTTGAACTTGTAGTTGATTTCGGCCTGGCCGCCGCTGCCCACTTCGTGGTGGCCCTTCTCCAACGAAAAGCCGGCGTTGGTCAGGTGGGTGAGCATGATGTCGCGCAGGTCGACGTAATGATCGGTGGGGGCGACCGGGAAGTATCCCCCCTTGGGGCGGACCTTGTGGCCCAGGTTGGGGCTGCCGTCGGACTCGGTCTGCGCTCCGGTGTTCCACCAACCGGATGTCGCGTCCACCTTGTAGAACGACTCGTTGGTGTGCGAGTCGAAGCTCACCGAGTCGAAGATGTAGAACTCGGCCTCGGGGCCGAAGTAGGCGGCGTCCGCAATGCCGGTGCTGATCAGGTAGTTCTCCGCCTTGCGGGCGACGTTGCGCGGGTCGCGCGAGTACAACTCGAGGGTGAACGGGTCGTGCACGGAGAAGTTCACGATCAGCGTTTTGGCGACACGGAACGGGTCGATGGTCGCGGTTTCCGGGTCGGGGAGCAACAGCATGTCGGATTCGTGGATGGACTGGAACCCCCGAATCGAGGAGCCGTCGAAGGCCAAGCCCTCCTCGAACACGTTCTCGTCGAAGACGTAAATCGGAATTGTGAAGTGCTGCATGGTTCCTGGCAGGTCACAGAACCGGACGTCGACATACTCGATGTTCTCGTCCTTGGCGAGTTTGAAGATATCGTCGGGCGTCTTGTCGGACACGGCATTCTCCTCTGGCTTTCCGCGGGCTGACGGCGACCGTTCCCGGGTTCCTCCAATTGATGCACGCCAAGCCGACCTCCGCAGCGCGACAATGGCGTGATGTCCGAACACGACGTGGTGGCCGTCGTCACCGGAGCCAGTCGCGGCGCGGGCTGCGGCATCGCGCATGCGCTCGGAAGCCACGGGTGCACGGTGTACGTGACGGGACGCACCAAACACGCAAACGAGTCGGCGCTGTCGGGCACGATCGACCACACGGCCGCGATGGTGACCGTCGCCGGCGGCCAGGGGATAGCCGTCGCCGTGGATCACTCTGACGACCAACAGACCAAGGCCCTATTCGCCCAGATCGAACGCGATCACGGCAGGATCGACATCCTGGTCAACAACGCCGCGACGATCCGTGACGAGATGATGGGGCCGACGAAGTTCTGGCAAGAGCCGATCAACGTCATCGACACCCTGGACGTGGGACTGCGAAGCAGCTACGTGGCAACGGTTTTCGCCGCACCACTGATGATTCCACAGCCAAAGGGTCTGGTGGCGTTCACGTCCGCGTCGGGAGCCTCCCACTACATGTTCGGCCCTGCGTACGGTGTGGCCAAGGCAGGCACGGACAAGATGGCATCCGACATGGCCGTCGACTTCAAAGACGACAATATTGCCGCGGTTTCCATTTGGATGGGCACGCTGCTGACCCAGCGGGTCCGTGACATCGTGGCCGCCGATCCCGCCAAGCTCGGTCATGTCCTCGACAGTGCGGAAAGCCCGGAGTTGACCGGTCACATCATCTGGGCGCTGTACAACGATCCCGATCTGATCGACCTCAGCGGTCGGACGCTAATCGGCGCTGAACTGGCCGCGAAGTACGCGATAGCCGATGACCCGCGTTAGCCCCCGTAAGTCGGCCCCTGGACACCGTCGCGGTAGGTCACGCATTTCTGCGATCCCGCGGTGTTGGTGCAGCACGTCTCGATGAGACTGGGGTCCTGCCCGAAATGTGGGCTGACCTGCTCTGAGGTGTATTGCCCGCCGGAGCTCTTGCAACTGTCCTCGATGGCGGTCTGCGCGTGCGCAAAAGGCGCAGCCAGGATCATCGCCGCGACCGGGATGGCGAAAGTGGCCACGGGAATGGCGCTGAAGACCGGACGTTTCATGTTTCTCCATAGCTCGGCAAAGCTCTCGCTGCGCCAGTTTACCGGCTCTGTACGCGGGTCCAATACAGCGTCGCAGACGCCGGGATGGGGCCGACCGGCCGCGGGTTACAGTCCAGACAAGTAGCCGAAAGGACGCCACCATGGCCACGACCGTTCTGCAGGTCGGTGGACTTCCGCCCGCCGTTGCCGACGCGGTGACCGCGAAGTACGACGTGTTGGTGCTGCCGACCGATGGCGGGCGGGCGGAGTTCCTGACCCAGCACGCGGCCTCGGTCAAAGCGATCGTCGACGCCGGCGAGGTTCCCGTCGACGCCGAACTGATCGGTGCACTGCCCAACCTCGGCGCAATCGTCCACTACGGGGACGGCCACGAGACGGTTGACGTCGATGCCGCATCCCGGTTGGGGATCGGGGTCAGCAATACCCCCGACGTGCTGACCGACACCGTGGCCGACACCGCGGTCGGATTGATGCTGATGACGATGCGCCGGCTCAGCGCCTCGGAACGCTACGTCCGGGCCGGCCGCTGGCCGATCGACGGGCCATACCCGTTGGCGCAGGACGTGACCGGGTCACGAGTGGGCATCCTGGGTCTGGGCCGCATCGGTTCAGCGATCGCCCACCGGCTCACCGCATTCGACTGTGCTATCGCCTATCACAACCGTCACGAATTGCCCGGTTGCGATTACGAGTACGCGTCATCGCCGGTCGACCTGGCGAAATCCGTCGATGTGCTGGTGGTGGCGACCAGCGGCGCGAAGGACGCCCCACCGCTGGTCAGCCGCGACGTGCTGGAAGCCCTTGGCCCGCAGGGTTATCTTGTCAACATCGCCCGGGGCAGCCTCGTCGACGAGCAGGCCCTCATCGAGCTGTTGACCGCCGGAAGGCTCGCGGGTGCCGGGCTCGACGTTGTCGCGGGCGAACCGGTTGTGCCGCAACAACTCCTCGAGATGGACAACGTCGTGGTACTGCCCCATGTGGGCAGCGCCACGGCACCGACACGGGCGGCGATGACCGCCCTGGTCGTGCGCAATCTGGACGAGTACTTGACCCGGGGCGCACTCGTCAGCGCCGTCGTCGCGCCGACTCGGTAGACGGGCAGCTAGACGGCCGAATGTGTTTCGGCGATGGTCTCGATCGTCGATGTGAGAGTTTCCGGCGAATAATACCGACCGGCCCGAACCACCCCGGCGATGTCGTGCAGGTGGGCCACGTTCTCGATTGTGCCGGTGTCGCGCGCGGATCAGTCCGGCGGCGTCGGGCTCATGGATCCGATGTAGTAGGTTTCGTGGCCGGTCGGGTAGCCGCCGCCGTCGGTGGCGATGTGCACGTGGTCGTAGTGGTTGGCCGTTTCGT
>DASQRI010000123.1:0-3704 GCA_035642975.1 Mycobacterium sp. | reverse complement strand
CCCTTGAGCGAGCGTTCGCCGGCCCTAAGACCATTGCCGATCGTATGGCGGCGAGCCGTTCTCATCGTGTTGGCACTCGTCAGCAGGTGCCGATGGAGACCGCATTCGCCGGGCCCAAGAAGATCGCCGATCGGATGGGCGGTCTCGATGCAACTGAGATCGCCGACTACGACCCGGACAAGTTCGCCGACCTGTGCGCGGAAAGGCCCGCGATACATCGCTTTCCAGGCTCGATGGCCAAGCGTATCCAGGCGTTGGCCCAGATCATCGTGGAGCGCTACGACGGCGACGCGACGGCGCTGTGGACCGCCGGCGACCCGGACGGCGCCGAGTTGCTGCGACGGCTCAAGGACCTGCCCGGCTTCGGCGAGCAGAAAGCGCGAATCTTTCTGGCGCTGCTCGGCAAGCAGTATGCGGTGACCCCGAAGGGATGGCGGGCGGCCGCCGGTGAATTCGGTAAGGCCGGCACGCACCTGTCGGTCGCCGACATCGCGGACGCCGGTTCGCTCGAGAAGGTCCGGTCGTACAAGAAGCAGATGAAAGCAATCAAGAAGGCAAACGGAAAGGCGGCAACGTGAAGACACACCTGAACTGTCCGTGCGGCGAGGCCATCGTCGGCAAGGACGAAGACGACCTGGTCGAGCTGACCCAGGCACACCTTGCCAGCATTCACCCCGGCCTGGAGTACGACCGGGACGCGATTCTTTTCATGGCCTACTGACGGCGGAGTTAACCGGGCTCAGGGCACCACCGTCGAACCGATGGTGGGCATGAACTGGCACTGCTTTTCCTTGGTGGTGACCTGTCCGAAGATCGTCGACATGACGCTGCCCGAACCGGTGTCGGCGATCGCGATCAACGTGGTCGGCCCCGCCGGGTTGATGTCCGGCTGCGGCTTGAGCGTCACGCTGCCCGACTTGCCGCTGGTCAGATTCACCCACGTCACGTTCAACGGCAGCTTCTGCACATCGGCGGGTCCCGGAGTGCCCATGGCGGTGAACACGTAGGCGGTCTGCCCGGCACTGGGGCCCGGCGTCGGGATCTTCGCGGGCCCGGCCACCGACAGCGCGGTCGCCAGCACGTTACCGCCGTCGGACGAACAGTTGTTGCTGATCGACGGGTACATGAAGTCCTGCGTGGGCGGTGCATCCGGGCTGAAACCCGGAGCCGCCGCCGCGGCCGACGGTGCGGGTGCGGGTGCCGCCGCTGGAGCAGCGGACGCGGGTGCGGCGGGTGGTCCGGCCGGCCCGGCGGGCGGCACGGCTGCGGCCACCGGTACGGCGTTCGCAGGAGCGGGAGCAGCCGCAGGCGCGGCCTCGGGCCCGGGGCCCGCGGCGTGCACGGGGTCGACGCCGGTCGGCAGGTGCGCCTGGGCGCCCGGTTCCACACCAGGCGGGACGATGTGCGCCGTGGGGTCGGCCGGAACCGCGGCGCTGGGCGTCTGGGCGAACTGGTTCACCGACGCCGCAACGTTTTTCGACTGGTCGGGGGCCGTCGGGTTGTGGCTGAAAGCCTGCGCCGCGGCCATCAGCAGCTGGGTCGCCTGCTCCGGGTTGCCGGCTGCCTGCTGAATGATCGGGCTCAACTCGGTCAGCGCGGGCAGCCCGGGAAACTGTTGGGCGGGGATCGGCTGGGGTGCCGGCGGGTCAGCGGCGGCACTCGGGCTGAGCGTCACTGCGGCGCTCGCCGCGACGGCCGTGGCGGCGACGGCGCTGATCAGATTCCGTGCGATGAACATGATGTTCTCCCGGTCGTCGGTGTTGGGTGGCCGGCTAGCGCAGCCGCGCTAGCCGGCCGGGGTGTGCATCAGGGCAGGGCGGACACCGGGAACAGCAGCGGGTTTGGCGCTGCGACCGGCGCCACCGGAGCGGCAGCAACCGGCAGCGACACCGTCGGTGCGGTAGCAGCAGGCAGGCCGGCCGCTGAGGCGAGTCCGCTGCCGAGCGGAGATCCGCCGCCGATCAGCGAGGTCAGGTCGCCGGGCAGCGACACCTGCTGCGGCAGCGGGAACGGCAGACCCGGTATCTGCGGCAGGTTGAGCTGGGCCTGGGGCAGCATCCCCGCGGGTCCGGTCGCCGGCGCGGCCGCAGCCGGAACGGTCGACGTCAACCCGGGGATGCCGGTCATGCCGGGCAGGCCGGGCGTGGTCGCGGCCGGAACTGACGGCGTCAGCCCCGGGATGCCGGTGGTCGGAACGGTCGAGGCCGGAACCGATGGCGTCAACCCTGGAATCCCCAGTGTCGGTGTGGAACTCGTCGCCGGAGCGGTGGCCCCGGGAATGAGCGACGAAGCTCCGGGCAAACCGGGGGCGGCTTGCTGCGGCATCTTGATCGAAGCGCTGGCCAGCGGTGGCGGCGTGGCCGGCTGTCCGCTCAGAGCCCCCGCGACGTTTTGCAGCACCTGAGGTGCCTGAGCCGCGGTGCCGACGAGTTGCTCGCCGATATTGGGGGTGGGCACCGGCGCGGGGTCGGCGTGGGCTGTGCCCATCAGACCGCCCATGAGCAGAGCCGCCGATGAGCCCACCACGACGGTGGTGGCTCGTAACAAAGTCCGAACGTTTGACATGACTCTCCCTGGTTATGGATGACAGGCGTCGGGGCTGATAGTTCGCCTGATATGAAAGTGGCTCAAGTGACACGTGTGGCATTTATGCGACCGTTACGGAACCGAGCGGCGGCGGTGACCGAGCGGGCGCACTCCGGACACGTCCGCGCGCGTCGGCGCCCCCGTTAGAGTCGTCCAGATAGACACCACCTCGGCCGCAGCTACCACGCGCCGGCGGGCGATCTCACCGGACGCGCTCGGGCCGGTGCTGTTGGTCGTCAGCGTCGCCGCGCGGCTGGCCTGGACGTATCTGGCTCCCAACGGGGCTAACTTCGTCGACTTGCACGTCTACATCGGCGGCGCGGCCACCCTCGACCACCCGGGCAGCCTGTACCACTACGTCTACGCCGACCAGACGCCGGATTTCCCGCTGCCGTTCACCTATCCGCCGTTCGCGGCGGTCATCTTCTACCCGCTGCACCTGCTGCCGTTCGGCCTGGTCGCGTTCTGCTGGCAGGTCGGGACGATGGCCGCGCTCTACGGCGTGGTCCGGATCAGCCAGCGGCTGCTCGGCGTGGTGGCCGGCGAGGGCCACCGGCTGGCAATGCTGTGGACGGCGATCGCGATCTGGCTCGAGCCACTGCGCAGCACCTTCGACTACGGCCAGATCAACGTGGTCCTCGTTTTGGCAGTTCTGTGGGCGGCGTTCAGCACTCGGTGGTGGCTGTCCGGACTGCTGGTAGGCGTGGCAGCAGGGGTGAAGCTGACGCCCGCGATCGGGGGACTCTATTTTGTCGGTGCCCGCCGGTGGGGCACGGCGGTGTTCTCCGGGGTCGTGTTCCTGGCCACCGTCGCGGTGTCAGTGTTGGTCGTCGGTGATCAAACTCGTTACTACTTCACCGATTTGATCTTCAAGACCGACCGGGTCGGACCGATCTGCACGATCTTCAACCAGTCCTGGCGGGGTGGTATCTGCCGGATCTTCGGCCGTGACGCCGGCTACAGCCCGGCGGTGACGATCGGGATCGCTGTCACCGCAGTACTTTTCGTATTTGCCTGGCGTGCGATCGAAGATCGGCTTGGCCGACTGCTGGTGGTCGAGCTTTTCGGGTTGCTGCTATCCCCGATTTCCTGGACGCACCACTGGGTATGGCTGGTGC
>DASQRI010000122.1:0-5328 GCA_035642975.1 Mycobacterium sp. | reverse complement strand
CAACTCAACCGGTTAGGCTACGACAACATCGCGATCGTCGAACGCGAGAACGACCTGGGCGGAACCTGGCACGTCAACCACTATCCGGGCCTGACCGTCGACGTCCCGTCGACCACCTATTCCTACTGGTTCGAGCCCAACCCGTACTGGTCGCGACTGTTCGCGCCGGGCGCCGAACTGAAGCGCTACGCCGAGCATGTGGCCGACAAGTACAACGTGCGCCGCTACATGCGGTTCAACACGACCGTCGAAGGTGCCCGGTGGGACGACGATGCCCAGCTCTGGCAGGTCGCGCTTGCCGGCGGTGAGACGCTGAACGCGCAGTTTCTGATCACCGCGACCGGCTTCCTGTGTCAGCCCTGCACCCCGGATATTCCCGGTATCGACACGTTCAGTGGGCGCATCATCCACACCGCCGACTGGGATGACAGCTACTCGTTCACCGGACGCCGGGCCGCGGTCATCGGAACCGGTTCCACCGGCGTGCAGGTCATTCCCGAGCTGGCCAAGGAAGTCTCCGAGCTGACGGTGTATCAGCGCACGCCGATTTGGGTGATGCCCAAGCTCGATGTCGGGTTCTCGCCGACGGTGCAACGGTTTTTCGCCCGGGTGCCGCGCGCCCAGCGCATCGTGCGGTGGTTCACCGACACCGCCATGGAATTCATGATGGTGATCGCGATGTGGAAATTCCGGTACTTCAAGCGAGTCAACTTCGCCGCGTCGGATGTGTCCAAAATCCATCGGTTGCTGTCGGTGCGCGACAAGGACCTGTGGCGCAAGCTGAATCCCGATTACGACTTCGGTTGCAAGCGGCCGACAATATCCAATTCCTATTACCGGGCGCTCACCAACCCGCACGTGCATCTGGAAACCAGTGGCATCGAGCGGATTGAGCCCGACGGTATCGTCGCGCGCGACGGCACCAAACGGTTTATCGACACCCTGGTCCTCGCGACCGGGTTCGACGTGTGGGACGGCAACCTGCCGGCGATCGAGGTGATCGGCCGGGAGGGCCGGGACCTCGGAAAGTGGTGGCGGGACACCAGGTTCCAGGCGTATCAAGGCGTCTCGGTGCCCTACTTCCCGAACTTCTTGTCGATGGCCAGCCCCTACGCTTGGGTCGGTCTGTCGTGGTTTAACACGGTGGAATACCAGATGCGACACATGGATCGGCTGTTCGGCGAACTACAGCGGCGCGGTGCCCGCACCTTCGAGGTCACCGAACAGGCCAATTCCCGCTTCCTCGACCGGATGACCGAGCTGCTCGACAAATCGGTGTTCTATGCCGGCAACTGTGCGACCTCGCGGTCGTACTGGTTCAACCACAGCGGGGAGGCACCGCTTTTCCGGCCGACGTCGGTGCTCAGCGCCGTCAAGGAGCAGGACCGATTCCCGTTGAGCGACTACTCAATAGCATGACGCTGATGTCGCGGTTGCTCGACATTGAGCGGTGTCTTCGACGTCGTAGATGCACCGCGGATCCGCGATGCCCAAACGCTGGGCGCCAACCAGCGGACTCAGGCCAAAGTTGGCGCTAAAGATGTCGCCCATCAGCTGTTCAAGTACGTCGCATCCGTCGGCGAGTTGGTGGTAAACGTCACCGCCAGCCCGGTGATGCTACGCAACCAGCCGTCGCCGCCGGTTGACCTCGAGCGGGCCTGGCGCCTGCTGAGCGACTCCGTGTCGACCATCCGCGGCTACTAAACTGCCGCCGGCTGCGCCGACCGCACAGCCGGCGCAGAGGCGCTCGCGTGATCGAAGTTGTCGCTGGCCTGGCCCTTCACCCCTGGTCACCGCTTCATACCGACAATGCGACGTTTGCCTTCCTCGGCCCCACAACCGGGTCGGGTCTGGTTTAATGGCGTTGCCTATCGGTGGGTACAACTGGACAAAAGGCATTCTATGTAAAGTTCGCGGGGAGGCTGTCGGATGGGGACGCGGACGATGCGGCGTTGGCGCCGCAACATGGAAGTGCGGGACGACGTCCAGTACGTCGAGATGCTGACCACACTGTCCGAGGGGTCGGTACGGCGCAACTTCAACCCGTACACCGATATCGACTGGAAGTCGCCGGAGTTCAGCGTCACCGACAACGATCCGCGTTGGATTCTGCCGCAGACTGACCCGCTCGGCCGCCATCCCTGGTACCTGGCACAGCCGCAGGAACGTCAGATCGCGATCGGCATGTGGCGGCAGGCCAACGTCGCCAAGGTGGGCCTGCAATTCGAATCCGTTCTGATCCGCGGGCTGATGAACTATGCGTTCTGGGTGCCCAACGGCTCACCGGAGCACCGGTACTGCCTGCACGTGGCGGTCGAAGAGTGCAACCACAGCATGATGTTCCAGGAGATGGTGAACCACATCGGCGTCGACGTGCCGGGCATGCCGCGCTACATGCGGTGGCTCTCGTCGCTGGTTCCGCTGGTCGCCGGCCCGCTGCCGATCGTGTTCTTTTTCGACGTGCTCGCCGGCGAGGAGCCCTTCGACCACATCCAGAAGAACATCTTGCGCGAAGGCGAGACACTGCATCCCATGTTCCAACGGGTGATGGCCATCCATGTGGCCGAGGAGGCCCGCCACATCTCGTTTGCCCACGAATACCTGCGCAAACGTGTCCCGGACCTGGCCCGGTGGAAGCGCTTCTTGGTGTCGCTGTACGTCCCGGTGATCATGCGGATGCTGGGCCAGGGGCTCGTGAAACCGCCGAAGGCCTTCTGGCGGCAATTCGGCATCCCGCGCAAGGTCAAGAAGGAGTTGTTCTTCCGCGCGCCGGAGTCGCGACAATTCCTGCGCGACATGTTTGCCGACATCCGGATGCTGTGTTACGACGCCGGACTGATGAACCGGGTCGCCAGGCTGTTGTGGCGGATCTGCAAGATCAACGGCGAGCCGTCCCGGTACCGCGGCGAACCGCAGCGCCAGCACGTGGCCGCAGTGCCCGCGGCCTGAGCTTAGCTGAACGCCTCGTCGAGGATTTCCTGCTGTTCGACGGCGTGCACCTTCGACGAGCCCGACGACGGCGCCGACATGGCCCGGCGCGAAATCCGTTTGATCCCAGTCAGTTTGGCTGGGAACAGCTCGGGCAGCTCGAGGCCGAACCGAGGCCACGCGCCCTGGTTGGCCGGTTCCTCTTGCACCCAGGCATATTCGGTGACGTTCGGGTAGTGGTCCAGCGTTTCGCTGATTCGCTTGAACGGCAGCGGCGCGAGCTGTTCGATGCGCACGATCGCGACGTCGTCCCGGTTGTCCTTGGCCTTTCGGGCCGCCAGCTCGTAGTAGATCTTGCCGCTGGTCAACAGCATTCGGGTGACCTTGCTGCGGTCACCGATACCCTCGTCATAGGTAGGCTCTTCGAGCACCGAGTGGAACTTGGTTTCGGTGAAGTCCCTGATGTCGCTGACCGCGGCCTTGTTGCGCAGCATGGATTTCGGCGTGAACACGATCAGCGGGCGCTGGACGCCATCGAGGGCATGCCGACGCAACAGGTGGAAATAATTCGCCGGGGTCGACGGCACCGCGATCGTCATCGAACCCTCCGCCCACAACTGCAGGAAGCGTTCGATGCGACCGGAGGTGTGGTCCGGGCCCTGCCCTTCGTGACCGTGCGGCAGCAGCAGCACCACGCTGGACAACTGCCCCCACTTCGCCTCGCCGGAGCTGATGAACTCGTCGATGATCGACTGCGCGCCGTTGACGAAGTCGCCGAACTGGGCCTCCCACAGCACCAATGCGTCCGGGTTACCCACCGTGTAGCCGTACTCGAAACCGACGGCCGCATACTCCGACAGCGGCGAGTCGTAGACCATGAACTTGCCGCCGGTCGGGATGCCGTCCCGGTCGATCGCCAACAACTGCAGCGGGGTGAACTCCTCGCCGGAGTAGCGATCGATGATCACCGAATGCCGCTGGGAGAAGGTGCCACGCCGGGTGTCCTGCCCGGACAACCGCACCAATTTGCCTTCGGCCACAAGCGAACCCAACGCCAGCAGCTCGCCAAAGGCCCAGTCGATCTTGCCCTCGTAGGCCATCTCGCGGCGCTTCTCCAGCACCGGGCTGACCCGCGGATGCCCCGCGAAGCCGTCCGGGAGAGCCAGGAACGCGTCACCGATGCGGGCCAGCAATGCCTTGTCCACCGCGGTGTCCAGCCCCGCGGCGAGCATCTGGTTGGACTCCACCGAAGCGCTCGGCTGCACACCGTGTTTCTCGAGTTCGCGGACATCGTTGAAAACCCGCTCCAGTTGGCCCTGGTAGTCGCGCAACGCGTCTTCGGCCTCTTTCATCGAGATGTCGCCGCGGCCGATCAGCGCCTCGGTGTAGGTCTTGCGGACCCCACGCTTGGTGTCGACGACGTCGTACATGGCCGGGTTCGTCATCGACGGGTCGTCGCCCTCGTTGTGTCCGCGCCTGCGGTAACACAGCATGTCGATGACGACGTCTTTCTTGAACTTCTGCCGGAAGTCGACGGCCAGTTTCGCCACCCACACGCACGCCTCCGGGTCGTCGCCGTTGACGTGAAAGATGGGCGCCCCGATCATCTTTGCGACGTCGGTGCAGTACTCGCTGGACTTGGAGTACTCCGGCGAGGTGGTGAACCCGATCTGGTTGTTGACGATGATGTGGATGGTGCCGCCGACGCGGTAGCCGGGCAGCTTGGCCAGGTTCAGCGTCTCGGCGACCACACCCTGACCGGCGAACGCGGCGTCGCCGTGCAGCATCATCGGTACCACCGAGTAGCCGTCGTCGCCGTCGCCTTTGTCGAGCAGGTCCTGCTTGGCCCGGACCAGACCCTCCAGCACCGGGTCGACTGCCTCCAGGTGCGACGGGTTTGCGGTCAGCGACACTTGAATGTCGTTGTCGCCGAACATCTGTAGGTACACCCCGGTTGCGCCGAGGTGGTATTTGACGTCGCCGGAGCCGTGCGCCTGCGCGGGGTTCAGATTGCCTTCGAACTCGCTGAAGATCTGCGAGTAGGGCTTGCCGACGATGTTGGCCAGCACATTGAGACGGCCGCGGTGCGGCATCGCGATGACCACCTCGTCGAGCCCGTACTCGGCGCACTGGTCGATCGCCGCGTCCATCAGCGGGATGGTGCTCTCGGCGCCCTCCAGCGAGAACCGTTTCTGGCCAACGTACTTCGTCTGCAGGAACGTCTCGAACGCCTCCGCGGCGTTGAGCTTGCTCAGGATATATTTCTGTTGAGCCACAGTCGGTTTGACGTGCTTGGTCTCGACGCGGTGTTCGAGCCACTCCAGCTGCTCGGGGTCGAGAATGTGGGTGTACTCCACGCCGATGTGGCGGCAGTAGGCGTCGCGCAGCAGCCCCAGAATG
>DASQRI010000121.1:0-2201 GCA_035642975.1 Mycobacterium sp. | reverse complement strand
TGTGCTGTCACCGGCCGTCCCGGTGAACCGGCCAAGCCCGGACCGCCGATGGCCGATATCAGCACCGGACTGTATTCGGCGTTGTCGATCCTGGCCCTGTTGTATTCCCGCAACGCCGGGCCGGACTCCGGCCGTCACGGCAATGCGGTCGCGGTGAGCCTGTTCGACACCATGACAGATCTGATGGGCTATCCGCTCACCTATACCCAGCATTCCGGTATCGACCAGCAACCGTTGGGCATGAGCTCGCCCGCGGTGGCGCCGTATGGCGCCTACCGCACCGGCGACGGTCAGACCGTCGTGCTGGGAACCACGAACGACGCTGAATGGCAACGGCTTTCCCGTCAAATCATCCAACGCGATGATCTCGCCAACGACCCGAGATTTGCCAACAACGCCGGTCGCTGCGCTCACCGCGGCATCCTGGACGACGCCATCGGCGCCTGGTGCGCGGTGCATGACCTGGAGCATGTGCAGAAGACGGCCGATGCCGCCGGGATCGGCAACGCGCGGTACAACCGGCCCAGCGAGGTTCTGGTCCACCCGCAGCTGACCGCCCGCGACCGGTGGCGACAGGTCGACACGCCCGCTGGCCCGATTCAGGCCTTACTGCCCCCGCCCGTCATCGCCGATTACCAGCCGGCGATGGGTGCGGTGCCCGGACTCGGGCAGCACACCGACTCGGTACTCGCCGAATTCGGGATTACGCCCGACGAGATCGACGCGCTGCGCGGCCAAGGCGCCATCGGACCGGCCTACCCCTAATGTCGGACGAGCCAGTGCTGCTGTGCAGCGACCGCGACGGAGTGCGGACGCTGACGCTGAACCGGCCGCGTCGCAAGAACGCGATCAATCGTGACTTGTGGATCGCTTTGGCCGAGGCGCTTAACGCCGCGGGCGACGACCGCGGCGTGCGCGCGGTGGTGATCACCGGGCACAGCAAGGCGCTGTTGAACGAGGGCGCCGACCGGACTATCCGCGATGCGCTGGCCAACGAAGCCCGCGCCCAGGTCGGCAATTTCGCGACGGTCGATTCGGCGGAGGCGTATGCCGCGTTCGCCGAAAAGCGCGACGCGTCGTTCACTGGTCAATGGGCAGTACCGAGATCGGAGCAGAGAAATGCGTGAAACAGTCATCGTGGAGGCCGTCCGGACGCCGGTCGGCAAGCGCAACGGTGGGTTATCGAGCATGCACGCCGCTGATCTGTCGGCCCTGGTGCTCAACGAGCTGTTGCAGCGCACTGGCGTCGACCCGGACATCATCGACGACGTGGTCTGGGGATGCGTGTCGCAGGTCGGGGACCAATCGAGCAACATCGGTCGTTACGCGGTGCTGGCTGCCGGTTGGCCCGAGAGCATCCCGGGCACGACGATCAACCGGGCCTGCGGCTCGAGCCAACAAGCCCTCGACTTCGCGGTGCAGGCGGTGATGTCCGGCCAGCAGGACGTGGTGGTGGCCGGCGGCGTGGAGGTGATGAGCCGGGTGCCGCTGGGCGCGGCCAGGGCTACCGGCATGCCCTACGGGCCCAAAGTGCTTGAGCGCTATGGTGATTTCTCATTCAACCAGGGCCTTTCGGCGGAGATGATCGCCAAGAAGTGGGGGTTTTCCCGGACCCGGCTCGACGAGTACTCCACGCTGTCGCATGAACGGGCCGCCGCCGCCCAGGACAGCGGCGCGTTCACCGACCAGATCGTCCCGGTCTTCCCCAGACCAGGAGAAGACGGCGCTGTCGTCACGGCCGACGAAGGTGTCCGGCGGGGGACCACCGTCGAGAAACTGGCCGGCCTGAAGCCTGCGTTCGACGACACCGGAGTGATCCACGCCGGCAACTCCTCGCAGATTTCCGACGGCGCGGCGGCGTTGCTGGTGATGACCTCACAGATGGCGGTCGAAATCGGCTTGACGCCGCTGGTGCGATACCGGGCCGGCGCCGTGACCGGCGCGGACCCGGTGCTGATGCTCACCGGACCCATCCCGGCCACCGAGAAGGTGCTGAAGAAGGCCGGCGTCTCGATCGGTGACATCGGTGCGTTCGAGGTCAACGAGGCCTTCGCTCCGGTGCCGTTGGCGTGGCTTGCTGAGACCGGCGCCGACCCGGACCGGCTCAATCCGCTGGGCGGCGCGATCGCCCTCGGTCACCCACTCGGGGCGTCAGGCGCGGTGCTGATGACCCGCATGGCATATCACATGCGCGACAACGG
>DASQRI010000120.1:0-2743 GCA_035642975.1 Mycobacterium sp. | reverse complement strand
CCGGCAACCGAGGAGGTCGCCGCCGCCCTCGTGGCGGTCACCGACCGGCTCGGTTTCGCCCGCCCGGCGCTGCGCGAGCGCATCGGCGTCACCCCGGCCTGCGGCCTCGCGGCGGCGACACCGCAATGGGCCCGCACCGCTATCGGACTGGCCCGGGCCGCGGTTGAGGCCTTCGCCGACGATCCCGACGCCATCTGACAGCGCAACCAGCGCTTACGTCGAGGATTGAACCTTCTGCCTGTCTGGCAACGTGTTTCAGCATGGCAGCTATCGTTCGCCCCCGCTGGACAGGGAAGAGGCGGGCGGCAGAGGTATAGGCTTGGGTGCCGTCGCCGCTGCTGCGAACGGCCGCCACGCTGGGCTGGCACCGACGGTCTCCGGGGAGAGGATGACGGGCATGCAATCGAGTACGAACGTCGCGATTTTTCGCTGGCGAGCGATCCTGGCGGCGGGGCTGACCGTACTGGGACTTGCCGCGACGATGTTCCTCGTCCGAGGCCCCGTGATGCCGCCCGCGCGCGGCACGACGGCGAGCGCAATTCCGGCACCTGCCGTCGACGAACCGGCGACGGGCCGCCCTAAGGCTGAGACCGCGGTCCTGGCCGGCGGCTGCTTCTGGGGTGTGCAGGGCGTTTACCAGCACGTCAAAGGGGTGAACGCGGCCGAGTCCGGGTACGCGGGCGGAGACGCGGCGACAGCGAATTACGAGGCAGTCACCACCGAGACCACCGGGCACGCCGAGTCGGTGCGCATCACCTATGACCCGAGTCAGGTGAGCTACGGCCGGCTGTTGGAGATCTTTTTCGCCGTCGTGCAAGATCCGACCGAACTCAACCGTCAGGGACCCGACGTGGGCCCTTCGTACCGTTCGGTGATCTTTGCTCAGGACGCGACTCAACAACACATTGCGGAGGCGTACATCGCTCAGCTGAACCAGGCGGGCGCCTTCCCGGCGCCGATCGTCACCACCGTGTCGTCGGCAGCCCCGTTCTTCCCTGCGGAGGCCTACCACCAGAACTTCTTGGAGTTGAATCCAAACAACCCGTACATCGTCCAAAACGACCTGCCCAAGCTGGGCGCGCTCAAGTCGACGTTCCCGGACCTGTATCGCGACTAGCCGGCGCTGCGCGTCTACGTGCAGACGGAGCCGTCGGCGTCCTCCGATAGCCTGCCAAGGTGAGCTCAGCAGAGGCTGATCCCGTACCGCCCGAGGTCCGCCGCCAATGGCGCGAACTGGCCGACGAGGTGCGCGGACACCAGTTCCGCTACTACGTGCGCGACGCACCGATCATCTCCGACGCGGACTTCGACAAAATGCTGCGCCGCCTCGCCGCGCTCGAGGACGAGCATCCGGAGTTGCGGACCCCCGACTCACCCACCCAACTGGTCGGCGGTGCCGGCTTCGCCACCGATTTTACGTCCGCTGACCATCTGGAGCGGATGCTGTCGTTGGACAACGTGTTCAGCACCGAGGAATTCGACCTGTGGGCGGCCCGCATCCGCGGCGAGGTCGGCACCGACGTGCCCTACCTGTGTGAGCTCAAGATCGACGGCGTCGCATTGGCTTTGGTGTACCGCAATGGTCGACTGGTCCGGGCTGCGACCCGCGGTGATGGCCGCACCGGCGAAGACGTCACGCTCAACGCACGCACCATCGACGACGTCCCCGAGCGGCTGACCCCCAACGACGAACATCCGATACCCGATGTCCTGGAGGTGCGCGGCGAAGTCTTCTTCCGGCTCGCCGATTTCGAGGCGCTCAACGCGGCGCTGGTGGAAGACGGCAAGGCACCGTTCGCCAACCCGCGCAACAGCGCCGCTGGGTCGCTGCGACAGAAGGATCCCGCGGTCACCGCTCGGCGCAAGCTTCGGATGATCTGCCACGGCTTGGGCCATATCGAGGGATATCGGCCGGCCACCCTGCACGACGCGTATCTGGCGCTGGGCGCGTGGGGGTTGCCGGTCTCCGACCACACCACTCGGGTGGAAGACGCCGCCGGCGCGCTGGAACGCATCGCCTACTGGGGTGAGCACCGCCACGACGTCGCCCACGAAATCGACGGTGTGGTCGTCAAAGTCGACGACGTGGCGCTGCAACGCAGGCTGGGTTCCACATCGCGCGCCCCCCGTTGGGCGATCGCCTACAAATACCCGCCCCAGGAAGTGCAGACCAAGCTGCTCGACATCCGTGTCAACGTCGGCCGGACCGGACGGGTCACGCCGTTCGCGTTCATGACACCGGTCACTGTCGCCGGGTCGACGGTGGGACTGGCCACGTTGCACAACGCCGCCGAGGTCAAGCGCAAGGGCGTGCTGATCGGCGACACGGTGGTGATCCGCAAAGCCGGCGACGTGATCCCCGAAGTGCTCGGACCGGTCGTCGACCTGCGCGACGGCTCCGAGCGCGAATTCGTCATGCCCACAACATGTCCCGAGTGCGGAACCACACTGGCTCCGGCCAAGGAGGGCGACGCTGACATCCGCTGTCCCAACGCGCAATCCTGCCCGGCGCAATTGCGGGAGCGGGTGTTTCACGTTGCGGGCCGCGGCGCGTTGGACATCGAGGGGCTGGGCTATGAGGCGGCCATCGCGCTGTTGAAAGCGCAAGTGATCAGCGATGAGGGAGATCTGTTCGCCCTCACCGAAGATGACTTGTTGCGCACCGAGTTGTTCACCACCAAGAGCGGGGATTTGTCGGCCAACGGCAAGCGCCTGCTGGTCAACCTCGACAAGGCCAAGAAAC
>DASQRI010000119.1:0-8350 GCA_035642975.1 Mycobacterium sp. | reverse complement strand
TCGGCCATCCGCTCGGCGTCTTCGTGCGCCAACTCGAAGAACAGCGTGTCCTTGTCGCGGAAATGGTGGAATATCGCACCCCGCGACAAGCCGATCGCCTGCTCGAGGCGGCGCACCGTCGCACCGTCGTAGCCGTACTCGGCGAAGCAGCGGCGGGCGCCGTCGAGAATCTGACGGCGCCGGGCCGCCAGATGGTCCTGGCTGACCTTGGGCACGAGAGCTCCGCTAGGTCCCTGCGATCGCCACTAGCTCGACCTGAGCATGTTGCGCAGCACGTACTGCAAAATGCCGCCGTCGCGGTAGTAGTCGGCTTCGCCGGGAGTGTCGATGCGCACCAGCGCGTCGAATTCAATTGCTTTTTCACCGCCGTTGCCGCCGGTGTCTTTGGCTGCTTTGACATGCACCGTCTTCGGTGTCTTGCCGCTGTTGAGTACGTCGATGCCAGTGATCTCGAATACCTCGGTACCGTCCAGGCCCAACGATTCGGCCGACTTGCCCTCCGGGAATTGCAGCGGGATCACACCCATGCCGATCAGGTTGGAACGGTGGATCCGCTCGAAGGACTCGGCGATCACCGCGCGAACCCCCAGCAGCCGGGTGCCCTTGGCCGCCCAGTCGCGTGACGAGCCGGAGCCGTATTCCTTGCCTCCGAGCACCACCAGCGGAATGTCTTGTGCGGCATAGTTCTGTGCCGCGTCGTAGATGAACGCCTGTGGACCGCCGTCCTGGGTGAAATCGCGGGTGTAGCCACCCGAGACCCCTTCTGCTATGGCGTCAAGCAGGTGGTTACGAAGCCGGATGTTGGCGAAGGTCCCGCGGATCATCACCTCGTGGTTGCCGCGCCGCGAACCAAAGGAGTTGTAGTCCTTGCGCTGCACACCGTGCTCATCGAGGTACTGCGCGGCGGGGGTTCCCGGCTTGATGCTGCTGGCGGGGGAGATGTGGTCGGTGGTCACCGAGTCGCCCAGCAGGGCCAGCACCCGTGCACCGCTGATGTCGCCGACCGGTTCCGGCTCCGCGGGCATGCCGTCGAAATACGGTGGCTTGCGCACGTAAGTCGAATCGTCGGCCCACTCAAAGGTGTTGCCGCTCGGTGTCGGAAGGTTACGCCACCGCTCGTCGCCCTTGAATACGTCGGCATAGTTGCTGACGAACATCTCCTGGTTGATCGCTGAGGCGATGGTGTCCGAAACGTCCTTCTGCGACGGCCAGATGTCCTTGAGGAAGACGTCTTTGCCGTCCTTGTCGGTGCCCAGCGGGTCGGACTCGAAGTCGAAGTCGAGCGTGCCGGCCAGCGCATAGGCGACTACCAGCGGCGGCGAGGCAAGGTAGTTCATCTTCACGTCCGGGTTGATGCGGCCCTCGAAGTTACGGTTGCCGGACAGCACCGCGGTCACGGCGAGGTCGTTGTCGTTGACGGCCTTGGAAATTTCTTCGGGCAGCGGGCCGGAGTTACCGATGCAGGTGGTGCAGCCGTAGCCGACCAGGTAAAAGCCCAGCTTTTCCAAATACGGCCACAGGCCGGCCTTTTCGTAGTAGTCGCTGACCACCTGGGAGCCTGGCGCCATCGACGTCTTCACCCACGGCTTGGACGTCAGGCCCTTCTCCACGGCGTTGCGGGCCAGCAGTGCCGCGCCGAGCATCACCTCGGGGTTGGAGGTGTTGGTGCACGATGTGATTGCGGCGATCACCACAGCGCCGTGGTCGAGCACGAATTCGCCGCGCTCGTCCGACGTGACCTGCACCGGGCAGCTCACTCGGCCCGTGGCGTTTGTGGCGGCCGAATGCACGGGGGTACCGGGGTGGTCGTCGGCGTGGCCGTTGGTCGGCTGGCCGGGGTCGCTGGCCGGGAAGGTCTCGTCGATCGTTTCGTCGAGCTTGGAGTAGTCCTTCTTACCGGGGTCACTGCCGACGTAGTCGGGGATCTGCTTGCGGAAGGTGGACTTGGCTTCCGCCAACGCGATCCGGTCCTGCGGCCGCTTAGGTCCAGCAATCGAGGGCACGACTTCCGACAGGTCGAGTTCGAGATATTCGGAGAACGCCGGCTCGTGTTTGGGGTCGTGCCACAGCCCTTGCTCTTTGGCGTAGGCCTCCACCAGCGCGACCTGCTCCGGCTTGCGACCGGTGAACTTCAGATAGTCGATGGTCTCTTGGTCGATCGGGAAAATTGCTGCGGTAGAACCAAATTCGGGGCTCATGTTGCCCAGGGTGGCGCGGTTGGCCAGCGGCACCTCGGCCACGCCTTCGCCGTAGAACTCGACGAATTTGCCGACGACGCCGTGCTTGCGCAGCATCTCGGTCACCGTCAGCACCACATCGGTGGCGGTGACGCCGGACTTGATCTCACCGGTCAGCTTGAAGCCGACGACCCGCGGGATCAGCATCGACACCGGCTGACCGAGCATGGCGGCTTCGGCCTCGATGCCGCCGACACCCCAGCCCAGCACGCCCAGGCCGTTGACCATCGTGGTGTGCGAGTCGGTGCCGACGCAGGTGTCCGGATAGGCGACACCGTCACGCTCCATCACGACGTGGGCGAGGTATTCGATGTTGACTTGGTGCACGATGCCGGTGCCCGGCGGCACCACCTTGAAGTCGTCGAAAGCCCCTTGGCCCCAACGCAGGAACTGATAGCGCTCGCCGTTGCGCTGGTACTCGATCTCGACGTTGCGCTCGAACGCGTCGGCGGTGCCGAATAGGTCGATGATCACCGAGTGGTCGATCACCAAGTCGGCCGGCGCCAACGGGTTGACCTTATCGGGGTTTCCGCCCAGAGCGGCGACGGCCTCACGCATCGTGGCGAGGTCGACGATGCACGGCACCCCGGTGAAGTCCTGCATGACTACGCGGGCAGGCGTGTACTGGATTTCGATGCTGGGCTCGGCTTTGGGGTCCCACTTCGCGATGGCCTGGATGTGGTCCTTGGTGATGTCGCTGCCGTCCTCGTTGCGCAGCAGGTTCTCGGCGAGAACTTTCAGGCTGTAGGGAAGTTTCTCCGTGCCCGGAACCGCGTCCAGCCGATATATCTGGTAACTGGCGTCGCCGACCTTCAGGGTGGCGCGGGCTTCGAACGAATTCACCGAATCTTTGCTGCTCACATCAACTCCCGAGATCGTGTTCGTTGGTGGCGACCCGCTGCGCTCGGCTACGCCGTGCTTGCGATCACCGCGAGTTCTGCTGGCCGACCGGCCGTGTCGACGGTGCGCTTCCAGTCTAACAGTACGCTTGTCCTGCATTCGGGCGGGCCCGAATACTTGGGTTTCTTCTAGCCGACCACCTGCTGTAACCCGCTCGTCGCCGGGCGGATTAAAGTCGTCAACCGTGACCACCCCGCACGCGCCGCTGTACATCCCGGGCGAGATCTGCGGCACCATTGGTGCCGATCCCGCCACCAAGCCCGACCAGTGCCTGGGGACGGTCCAAGAACAGGTCACCGCCGAGAACATCAGCGCGCCCGCGGCCGTCACCCCGGCCCTGCTTCAGGTCATCGACCAAGCCCATCACGACGGCATCGACCTCAAGATCGTCGTGCTGGACCACAATCCGCCGAATGACACCCCGCTGCGGGACATCGCAACGGTGGTGGGCTCCCAACACCCTGATGCCACCGTGCTGGTGCTCAGCCCGAACTACGTCGGCAGCTACAGCACACACTTCCCGCGCGCCACGCTGGAGATCGGTGAAGACAACGCCAAGACCGGCAATACGGTGGTCTCGGCGCAGAATTTCCTGCACCAGCTGAACACGCCGCAGTTTCCCTGGACCGCATTCACAATCGTGTTGCTGATCGGTGTATTAGCGGCGGTGATCGGCACCCGAATCATGCACCTGCGAGTCAGGCGATCAGCAACGTCGCAGGACGACGCGGAACCAGCCGTGAAAGACGCTGACCAGAGCGTCTAACTCTCCGTATTCAGCTCGTGTCGGATAGCGCCGGCGCCGGTACCGCCAGCGCGGGCAAATTAGTGATGTCACCGTTGGGTCACAGTTGTCGGAAGAACAGACTTGTAATTTGTGACTAAAGTTTCCATTGGGTCAGGTGTGGCTTACGGTGCAAGGGATGCTTTTGGTTTATTCGTGCTTCCAGTGATTACTGGGGCCGACGCCGTCCGCCCGCGTTGAGCCAAGGAGACCCGAGTCGAATGAGACGCAACTGCCGCGACTCGTCTTTGCGATCGGCCAGCGCGTTGACCCGTCGGGTGGTTCCGGCGATGCTCAGCATCGCCGTGCTACTGTCCATCCCCGGTCTGGCCAACGCCGACCCGGGTGCCGGGCCGGACACCATGGCCAAACTCATCGCCGATGTGGCGCAGGCCAATCAGCGTCTGCAGGATCTCGGCGCGCAAATTGAGTCTGAGCAGGAGAGCGTCAACAAGGCCGTCGTCGACGTCGAAACCGCACGCGACAACGCGGCCGCCGCGCAGCGTGACGTCGAAGCCAGCCAGCAGTCGGTCAACGAAGCCGACGCGGCAATCGCCGGCGCCCAGAAGCGATTCGACCGTTTCGCGGTGGCCAGTTACGTCAACGGTCCGTCGGACAGCTACCTCAAGGCGTCCAGCCCCGACGACATCATTGCGACCGCAGCCGCCGGCCAGACCCTGGCGGCCAGCTCGCATCAGGTGATGGACAACCTGCAACGGGCCCGCACCGAGCAAGTGAATAAAGAGTCGGCGGCGCGGTTGGCCCAGCAGAAGGCCGATAAGGCTGTGGTCGACGCGAAATCCAGCCAGGACGCAGCGGTGGTGGCGCTGACCGACGCGCACCGCAAGTTCGGCGAACAGCAGCAAGAAATCAACCGCCTGGCCGACGAGCGCAACGCGGCCCAGGCCAGACTCGACGCCGCCCGCAATTGGTCGGCACCCGCGGGCGGACCGGGCGCCAGGGGCCAGGCGGCCCCGACATCAGGGCCTTCCGGTGACCGTTGGGATCCGGCGGCGCCGGGCTCGCCCAGCGCACCCCGGGGCAACGGCGGCCAGTGGGACGGCGCATGGGATCCCACGCTGCCGATGGTGCCCAGCGCCAATGTCCCGGGTGACCCGATCGCGATCCTCAACAAGGTCTTGGGGATTTCGGCGACCTCATCGGAGGTCACCTCCAACATGGGCCGCAGCTTCCTGCAGCAGCTGGGGCTGGCTCCCACGCCCTCTGGCTTCACCAACGGCAAAATTCCCCGCGTCTACGGACGGCAAGCCTCCGAATACGTCATCCGCCGCGGTCTCTCCCAGTTGGGCGTGCCCTATTCGTGGGGTGGTGGAACCGCTGGCGGTCCGGGCAAGGGCATCGGCTCGGGATCCGGCACCACCGGCTTCGATTGTTCTGGCCTGGTGCTGTACTCGTTCGCCGGCGTGGGCATCAAGCTGCCGCACTACTCGGGCGCGCAGTACGACCTGGGGCGCAAGATCCCGTCCTCGCAGATGCGGCGCGGTGACGTGATCTTCTACGGCCCTGGCGGCAGCCAGCACGTGACGATCTACCTCGGCCAAGGTCAGATGCTCGAGGCGCCCGACGTCGGTTTGAAGGTCCGGGTCGCGCCGGTTCGTACCAGCGGCATGACGCCCTACGTTGTCCGCTACATCGAGTACTGACGCGTGAAAGGACTTATCCGCCGCTGGTTTACGGACGGCCATTGGGTGCGCCGGACCAGGCTGGTCTGGCCGGTGCTGGCCGCGTTCGGTCTGCTGATCGGTTTGGCCGTTCCCGCCGACGCCGAGGACGGCGGCTGGGATCCCACCTTGCCGCCGGTGGTCAGCGCCGGCGCACCGGGGGACCCGCTCGCCGTCGCCAACCAGTCGCTCCAGGCCACCGCGAACGCCACCCAGACAACACTCGATCTGGGCCGCCAGTTTCTCGGCGGGCTGGGCCTCAACCTCGGCGGCAACGGCGGCGGAGGTGGCACCAGTCCCAGCAAGATCCCGCGGGTCTACGGCCGCCAGGCGATCGAGTACGTGATTCGTCGCGGCTCCTCGCAGATGGGAGTGCCGTACTCGTGGGGTGGCGGGACGCTCGACGGCCCCAGCAAGGGGATCGACTCCGGTGCCAACACCGTTGGCTTCGATTGCTCGGGGCTGATGCGGTACAGCTTCGCCGGGGTGGGCGTGCTGATCCCGAGGTTCTCCGGTGACCAGTGGAAGGCCGGTCGGCACATTCCGCCGTCGCAGGCCAGGCGTGGTGACCTCATCTTCTACGGCCCGGGTGGCGGCCAGCACGTCACCATGTACTTGGGCAACGGCCAGATGTTGGAGGCCTCGGGCAGTGCCGGCAAGGTTACGGTCAGCCCTGTCCGGAAGTCGGGCATGACGCCGTTTTTGACCCGCATCATCGAGTACTGACGCGCGTGCCTCAGTGTGCGCTGGGCGTCGCGGTACGGGTGTCCGCACCTTCGGCCGCCTCGCGGCCTGCGTCGTCGCCGGGCGGGCCACGTCGACGGAACCCGAAAGGCCTGGAATAGTTGAGCAAGGGCACCCTGCTGCCCCGCGGCGTTCGTCGTGCGAGCAGTCGTGTCTTATTGAGCTTTGGAGATCAAGCCGTGGAGGGTAATCGATGACATCAGCAGGCGGGCCGCCCCCGGGCACCAGCGGCTACTCGGGTCCGGGCGGGCCCTCGACGGCCCCTGCGCACGCGGCGCCGTCCGGCGGCGGCAATGGGTTGGCCGCCGAGGTGCACACCCTGGAACGGGCCATTTTCGAGGTCAAGCGGATCATCGTGGGCCAGGACCAGCTCGTTGAGCGCATGCTCGTCGGCCTGCTGTCCAAGGGCCACGTGTTGCTCGAGGGTGTGCCCGGTGTGGCGAAGACGTTGGCCGTGGAGACCTTCGCCCGAGTGGTCGGCGGCACGTTCGCACGCATCCAGTTCACCCCTGACCTGGTGCCCACCGACATCATCGGTACCCGCATCTACCGGCAGGGCAAGGAAGAGTTCGACACCGAACTCGGCCCGGTGGTGGTCAACTTTCTGCTCGCCGACGAGATCAACCGGGCCCCGGCGAAGGTGCAGTCGGCGCTGCTGGAGGTCATGCAGGAACGCCAGGTGTCGATCGGCGGCAAGAGGTTCCCCCTGCCCAACCCGTTCCTGGTGATGGCCACGCAGAACCCGATCGAGCATGAGGGTGTCTACCCGCTGCCGGAGGCTCAGCGGGACCGCTTCCTGTTCAAGATCAACGTCGGCTACCCGTCCCCCGAGGAAGAGCGCGAGATCATCTACCGGATGGGCGTGAAGCCGCCGGAGCCAAAGCAGATCCTGAACACCGGTGACCTGCTGCGGCTGCAGGAGATCGCGGCGAACAACTTCGTTCACCACGCTCTGGTCGACTATGTGGTGCGGGTCGTCACCGCCACCCGTCACCCCGAGCAACTTGGGATGAACGACGTCAAGAGCTGGATCTCGTTCGGCGCATCGCCGCGCGCCTCGCTGGGCATCATCGCGGCGTCTCGGGCGCTGGCTTTGGTACGCGGCCGCGACTACGTGGTCCCGCAGGACATCGTCGAGGTCATTCCCGACGTGCTGCGGCACCGCCTGGTGCTCACCTATGACGCGCTCGCCGACGAAGTCTCGCCGGAGATCATCATCAACCGGATCCTGCAGACTGTCGGTATGCCGCAGGTGAATGCCGTTCCCCAACAAGGGCATTCGGTTCCTCCGGCGATGCAGGCCGCGGGCGCGGCTAGCGGTCGGTGACCGATCCCAAAGAGCCGGCGGTGGTCCAGCCGCCGTCGATGCAGCGCGGGCAGATCGACGACCCGAAGCTGTCGGCGGCGCTGCGCACGCTCGAGCTCACGGTCAAGCGCAAGCTCGACGGTGTCCTGCACGGCGACCACCTCGGCCTGATTCCGGGTCCGGGATCCGAGCCGGGGGAGTCACGGGAGTACCAGCCCGGTGACGACGTACGCCGGATGGACTGGGCGGTCACCGCGCGCACAAACCACCCGCACGTCCGGCAGATGATCGCCGACCGCGAACTGGAGACCTGGCTGGTGGTCGACATGTCGGCCAGCATGGACTTCGGCACCACGGTCTGCGAGAAGCGTGACCTGGCGGTGGCCGCCGCGGCCGCCATCACGTTTCTCAACAGCGGCGGAGGAAACCGGCTCGGCGCGCTGGTCGCCAACGGCGAGAAGATAATTCGGGTGCCGGCGCGCTCCGGGCGCCAGCACGAGCAGACATTGTTGCGCACCATCGCCACCACACCGAAAGCACCGGTGGGGGTGCGCGGGGATTTGGCGGTCGCCATCGACGCCTTGCGCCGTCCGGAACGCCGCCGCGGGATGGCGGTGATCATCAGCGACTTCCTCGGCCCGATCAACTGGATGCGCCCGCTGCGTGCGATCGCTGCCCGCCACGAGGTGCTCGGCAT
>DASQRI010000118.1:0-5171 GCA_035642975.1 Mycobacterium sp. | reverse complement strand
GACGACGAGCACGTCGCCCACCGGCTCGCCACCCACGTCGCCGAGACCGTGCGCGCGCAGCACTAGCGCGGAACCGTCCCTCGACGCGTTGCGTCGAACCCGTTATGGGACAACGAGACATGGTCGTCGACGTCGCGGCGGTACATGCGGTGGCGAACAGGTTCGACGACGCCGCGCACCTCATCGACGGCGCGGTGCGCACCCACCTTGGGCGGTTGGCCTTCGACGGGGCGACCGCCGGGCGTGCGTACATCGGTCACGGCGATGCGCTGCGGCTCGCGCTGCATCGGTTGAGTGGTGAGCTCGCGCAATGGGCCCGCGCCACCGCGGAGATCGCTTCCGCGCTGCGGGCCGGCGCCGACCGCTACGCCGAAGCCGACCAGCGCGCCGCCGTGGGCATCGGCTGAGCGGCGCAGATGAGCGGTCGATTCGACGTCGCGGCGCGGCTGGCTGAGGGCCGGCCCGCCGTCGAGCACACACAGATCTACGTGCAGGCATGCCACGCACTCGGCTACCAGCATCCCGACCTCACCGCGCACGGTTCACAGGTACGGGACTGGTATGACAGCGAAGCCGGGCTCGACCTCAAGGTGCTCGACGACGACATCGCCGAGCTTCGTGTCGCGGTCAACACGATCGAGGAGGCGCTGTGGGTGCAGCGCGCGCAGCTAACCGAGCTCGCGGCGGCCTGGCGAGGGCCCGGTGCCGACTCCGCGGCGCGGTTTCTGCAGCGCCACTGCGACGCCGCTGCGACGGTCGTCGCGCATGTCCGCGCGGCCGCCGAGGGCTGTGCTGCGCTGCGGGACGACGTGTGGCAGTCGGTCGACGGTAAGGTCGCCACCGCCATCGCCGTCGATGAACGCCGGCTCGGGGAGCGGCCAGCCTGGCTGGCCGCCGCACACACGGTCACGGCAGGAGCGGGTGACCGATCAGCCGCCGAAGAGCTGATCCGCCAGCACGTTACTCCGTACGTGGACAACGACATTCGCGGCGACTGGCTTACCGCGATGCACACGGCTGAGGCATCGGTGACGGCGTCCTACGACGCGGCGATCCACGCGTTGACCTCGGCGCCCGAAGCCTGCTTCGACGTTCCTGGTGACCTTGGGCCGACTTGGCAACCGGTATTCGACGACCCACCTCGCCCCAGCCCCGTCGCGCAGCCGATGCCGCCGACATCACCTCCCGTCGACCCGGTGCCCACGATGCCGGCCGCGGCGTCAGCACCACCGCCAGCGCCGACAGCCGAAGCGCCGCAGCCACTTCCCGCCGAAGGCTTTGACACTGATTCTTCCCTGCCGCCGGAATTGGCGACCCCGCTCGGCGATGCTGGCGGGTTGTCCAGCGGCGCAGGCGGTCTGGGCGGTATCGCCGGCAGTATCGGCGGCGTCGTGGGCAAGATCGTCGACGGCATCGGGGGGCTGCTGGGTTCATTGGCTGACGGTTTCAGCGATCCGTCCGGGTCGGGCGATTCGTTGGTCGACGACCCGTTCACTGCCGACGATGCCGACAAGGCAGACGACCCGGACGACAAGCCCGACGACCCGGACGACACCGAAAAACCAGATGATCAGGTCGAGCCGGCCAGCACCGACAACGCCGCCGAAAAGCCCGCCGAGAGCATCCAACCGGCAGCCGACACCGAGCCGGCCGCACCGCCAGGGCCGCCGCCACCGATCGATGCGCTGCCGGCCGAGCCACCGCCGGCCGCCGGCCAATCCGCACCGGCGGCTCAACAGCCCGACGCTTCAACGCCGTGCGAGATCGCCGAGGACGAACTGCCTCAGGCGGGCCAGTGACGCGATCGGTCAGCGCTTGAGCAGCGCGACGAACTTCTCTTCGGGGGGAACCGGCACGACCTCGTCCTCCATGGCGAGCGTCTTGGGCAGCTGGACGTCGGGATCAGCGAAGTCGCGATACGTCTTGTCACCGCCCAGCGCGTACAACAGATATCCGGTCAGCAGCGCGCGAACAGTCTTCTGCGTTCTGCGGTCCGGGCCGCCCAGGCCGAATGCCGTTGTCAGCCGGCGCCCCTCCGCGAGTCCGGCCGGCTGGGCCTTGCTGACTATCCGCAACGTGGCGGTGTCCCACGCTTGCCACAGTTCAAAGGCATTGGAACGCAACGACTTTGCAGCCCCTGGAGCGCTGAACACCACACCGGGCACCTTCAGCGTCGCCGCCGGATGCTCGGCCGGCGGATTTGTGACGGCCGGGAAAATCGCGGCCACCGCGTTGGGCTTGTCCTTCATTCCGGCGGCTGCGAACACCGCGGCTGAACCGCCGAAGCCGTGGCCGATCAGACCGAGTTTGCGGGGATGCACGCTGATCTTGCCCGGCCCCAGCCGTACTCCGGCGGCGATGTCCAGCGCGGTGCCCATATCGAAGGCCAGGTTCAGCACCGACGGCGCCACTCCTCGCTCGGTGTCGGGGGCCGCCGCGACGATGCCCCACGAGGCCAGATGCTCCAGCAGTCCCGAATAGCGGTCGATGCCGGTGAGCCAGTCGTGGCCGAAGGCCACACCGGGCAAGTTCAGGCCGGCTTCAGGGGTGTAGACCACGCCCGGCAAGCCCGCGAAGGCCAAGTCGCCGCGCAAAACCCGGTGCGGCCCGCGGCGGGTGAGAGCGGCCACGAGCTTGCTGGTCTTCGCCACCCGTTGACGGTAGCGCACAGCGGTGGTGGCCCGGGTATCTTGCGGCCGCGTAAACCACGCGACGACAACCCGATTGACAGGTTGACAGGTTGACAGCAAGTCATCAGAGAACACGCCACGGCGAGGGGTTTGGTCGGACGCAATAAGTGGTACGACGAGAACGTGACGAACATAAAACGCATAGCAGCCGCAACCGTGATCACCACCGCAGGACTGGGGCTCGCCGGGTTGGGCGCGGCGAGCGTCGCCGAGGCCCTGCCCGCCGCGCCGTTACCCGATTACCACTGGTGCCCTGGCCAGTTCTGGGACCCGGGCTGGGGTAACAACTGGGACCACGGCCGTTGTCATGACGACTTTTACTTCGACGGCGAGCCGCACGACCCGGGCCACTGGCACGGTCCCGGCCCCTGGCACCCGTGAGTCAACGCCATTCGTCAACGCAGCCGTCCCAATCGGGGCGGCTGCACTATTTGCTGGTCACAGGGCATACAGCTCTGGCAGGTTGACGACGATCGCCTCTTGCGTGCTCCGAGCGATCACGACGGTGGCCGGCTCGTCCGGGCTTGGATTTTCTTCCCGATGCGGCAGATACGGCGGTATGAAGACGTAGTCGCCGGGATCGGTGGCGATGCGCACCTCTTGTTCGCCGTCATGGAACACGAAGTCGGGGTGGCCGCTGAGCACGAATATCGCTGTTTCGGATTCGCCGTGGTGATGATTGGACGACATCGTCTCCGGGTGGACGTGCGTCTCGCCCATCCACAGCTTCTCCGAACCGACCGTGCGTCCGCTGATGGCGGCGAAGCGCTGCATACCCGCGCTCTGCGCGGTGTCGGCGTCGATGTCGGACGACTTGACATGGTGCACTCGGCTGCCGATCGCGGGTCCGGTTTGCTGAAAGTCGGGATGAAACCCGTCGTCGGGCACTGATGTCTCCTTCCCTGCTTGAGACGAGGCTGCCACGCTCGGGTTCCTGCGGCAACGCGCCGATAGGTCGCTTACGCGGCCGTCAACGTCGGTGACTGCGGATACTGAAACACAGTCAATACCAAGCTCCTTCATAGGGACTCATAAGAAAATTCGCTGGCAGGGTGTTTAGCCGTTCGGGTTTGGGTGGTAATAAGAAACGATGACGAACATCAAACGAATTGCAGCCGCGACTGCTTTGACCACAGGTCTTGGACTTGCTGGGCTGGGCGCGGCGAGCGTTGCTGAGGCACTTCCCGGACCTGGCGGGCCGTTGCCCGACTACCACTGGTGCCCCGGCCAGTTCTGGGATCCGGGCTGGGGTAACAACTACGACTGGGGCCGCTGCCACGACGACAACTACTTCGACGGCGAGCCCCACGACCGGGATCACTGGCACGGTCAGGGCGACTGGCGCGACGATCGCGGCGGCCCAGGCTGGGATAACCGCGGCCCCGGCTGGGATAACCGCGGGCCCGGCTGGAACGGCCGGTAAGCCGGCTAACAGATTTCCTGCCTGACCCAGGTCAGAAGCGTGCAGCCGTCCCTTTCGGGGCGGCTGCACTGCCTTGTCGGGACCCTTCGTGAGCGTCTCGGGCCGCCAGACTGCACTAGTCTGATGGGCTATGTGCGGAATCGTCGGCTACGTCGGGCATCGGTCTGCCCTTGACGTCGTCGTCGATGCGCTGCGCCGGATGGAGTACCGCGGTTACGACTCGGCGGGCGTGGCACTGGTCGACGGAGCCGGCAAGCTCACGGTGCGTCGGCGCGCCGGCCGGCTGGCCAACCTGGAGAGCGCCCTCGCCGAGACCGACCCCGCCGCCCTGACCGGCAGCACCGGCCTCGGTCACACTCGCTGGGCCACGCACGGACGCCCCACCGACCGCAACGCGCACCCGCACCGCGACGCAGCGGGCAAGATCGCCGTCGTCCACAACGGCATCATCGAGAACTACGCCACCCTGCGCCACGAGCTCGAGGTCGCCGGCATCGAGTTTGCCAGCGACACCGACACTGAGGTGGCCGTCCACCTGGTCTCCCAGGCGTATCGGCACGGCGAGACCGCCGGAGACTTCACCGGCTCCGTGCTGGCCGTGCTGCGCCGCCTCGAGGGCCACTTCACCCTGGTATTCGCCAACGCCGACGAGCCGGGCACCATTGTCGCGGCGCGCCGGTCCACGCCGTTGGTAGTTGGCATCGGCGACGGCGAGATGTTCGTCGGCTCCGACGTCGCCGCCTTCATCGGACACACCCGCGACGCGGTCGAGCTGGGCCAGGACCAGGCCGTGGCGATCACCGCCGACGGCTATCGGATCACCGACTTTGACGGCAACGATCTGACCGAAAGCGCTCGAACCTTTCATATCGACTGGGACCTGGCCGCCGCCGAGAAGGGCGGCTACGAGTACTTCATGCTCAAGGAGATCGCCGAGCAACCCACCGCGGTGGCCGACACCCTGCTCGGACACTTCGTCGACGGCCGGATCGTGCTCGACGAACAGCGGCTCTCCGATCAGGAGCTGCGCGAGATCGACAAGGTTTTCGTGGTGGCCT
>DASQRI010000117.1:0-3257 GCA_035642975.1 Mycobacterium sp. | reverse complement strand
CCGCCGAGGTGCTCGAGGCGTTGGACGTCAAGCCGATGAGCGACGTCGCCGACATCGTCGCCCGGGCGCTGGAGTCAACGAACGCGGTGACTGCCGCTGCGTGATGTCGGATAGCCTGCGGGCATGACCGACTCGCGACGGCTCAAACGCCGCATCATCCACACCGCCCAACGGCTGGTGGTCAACCCGCTCGGCCGGCGGTTGCCGCTCACCCAGCTCGAGACCATCGGTCGAAAGTCCGGTCAGCCGCGGCGCACGGCGATCGGAGGCCGGGTAATCGGCAATCACTTCTGGATGGTCTCCGAGCACGGCGGGCATTCGCACTACGTCCTCAACATCGAGGCCAACCCGGGGGTTCGGGTGCGCATAGGCGACCAGTGGCGCTCGGGAACGGCGCGCCTGATGCCCGAGGACGACGCCAAGGAGCGGCTGCGTAGCCTGCCCGGGTTCAACAGCGCCCTGGTGCGGCTGATGGGCAGCGAGTTGCTGACGATCCGGGTGGACCTGGACTGAGGCGGACCATGGCGGCTTATCTCATCTCGATCTGCCGAAGCGTCTCCGATCGCGCCCGGCTTGAGGACTACTGGGCGCATGTCGCCCCGTCCTTCGAAGGTTTTGGCGCCAAACCGCTGGTCGCATACGCCCCATTCGAACTGCTCGAAGGACAGGACAATGCGAAAGGCGTTGTCCTGTTCGAGTTTCCGTCCATGGAGGTCGCCAAGCGCTGGTACTTCAGTGCGGCATATCAAGAGGTGAGGCAGCGTCGTCTCGGGGCGGCGGAATTCGAGCTCATCCTCGTCGACGGCGGGTTGACGCCGGCTTCTGAGCGCATGCCGGATATGAGGTAGCCGCGTGGCGTATGACACCGGCCTCGCCGACCGCATTCGTGAGCTTCTGGGCCCGCTGCGCGGCGTTGATGAGAAGCGGATGTTCGGCGGCCTGGCGTTCCTGATCGGCGGCAACATGGCCGTGGCCGTCAGCCGGCAGGGCGGTCTGATGGTGCGGGTGCCGCCAGACGACACCGAAAAGCTGTTGGGGCGAGCCCACGTCAGCCCGATGGTGATGGCCGGGCGCGAAGTTCGCGGGTGGGTCCGCGTCGAGGCGGACGGCGTGAAAACCAAACGGCAGTTGGCGGACTGGGTGAACCGCGGCGCCGACTATGCGCGGAGTCTGCCGCGCAAATAATCACCACGTTTGCGAGCCCCGACGACGGGTAAGCCGACTGGTTATGGACACGCACAAGCAGCTGGTACGGCGGCTGCTGAAGGCCGCGGGCACCACTTACGCCGAAGAGGCGGGAATCCGCATCGACGACAAACCGATGCCGCTGTTTCAGCTGTTGGTGCTCTGCATGCTGGCGAGTAAGCCGATCGACGCGACCACCGCGATGCGCGCAGCCCGCGAGCTGTTCAAGACCGGTCTACGCACCCCGAAGGCCGTGCTGGCCTCTGATCGGCGCACGATGATCAGCGCGTTCGGGCGGGCCCACTACGTCCGCTACGACGAAAGTTCTGCCACCCGGCTCACCGACATTGCCGAGGCAGTGCGCGTCGACTATTCGGGCGACCTGCGCGAGATCGCGCGGCGCAGTCAACACGACATCCGGTCGGCCGCACGAATGCTCAAGCAATTCAAAGGAATCGGTGACACCGGTGCCGACATCTACCTGCGCGAAGTCCAGGACGTCTGGACCTGGGCGCGTCCCTACTTCGACGCCCGTGCCACCTCCGCCGCCAGGGGTCTGGGATTGCCCGCCGATCCGAAAAAGCTGGCCGCCCTCGCCCCGCGGGCCAACGCGCGGCTGGCCGCCGCGCTGGTGAGATCGGCGCTCGACGACGAGCTGCGCGATCGGGTCGCCGGCTGACCCGCCCAATGACCGTGTGGATCGGCACGTCGGGGTGGTCGTATGACCACTGGACCGATGTGCTTTACCCGCGGGGACTGGCATCAGCCCGCCGGTTGAGTCGCTTCGCCGAAGAGTTCGACACTGTCGAGCTGAACGCGAGTTTCTATCGCTGGCCTAAGGATTCGACGTTCGCTAAGTGGCGTGAAGAGTTGCCGGATGGCTTCAGGATGTCGGTGAAGGCCCATCGTGGGTTGACGCACTATCGCCGACTGGGCGCACCCGAGCCGTGGATTGAGCGTTTCGAACACTGTTGGCAGTTGCTTGGTGACCGGCACGGCGTGCTGCTGGTTCAGCTGCATCCTGAGCAAGGCCGCGATGACGCTCGCCTGGACGGCTTTCTCGCCAGCCTGCCCGAGTCCATTCGGGTGGCGGTCGAATTGCGCGACCCCTCCTGGGACGATCCCGCGGTGTATGCGTTGCTGGAACGCCGCCGCGCCGCATACGTCGTGATGAGCGGCGCGGGCCTGGCCTGTATCCCGCGCGCCACGACCGATTTGGTTTACCTGCGGATGCACGGGCCCGCACAGGCGACAATGTATGCGGGCTCCTACTCGACCGAGGAGTTGCAGACCTGGGCCGGACGGATCGCCGACTGGGACAGCCAAGGTAGGGACGTCTGGTTGTACTTCAACAATGACCTGCACGGCCACGCGGTGCGTAACGCCCGCATTTTGCGGGCCATGTTGGGTTGACGCGCCATGAGTACGGTAGAAACAAAAGAACGGAGCAGCGATCATGGCCAGCTCGAACACATTCGTCATCGTCGGCGGCGGTCTCGGCGGCGCCAAGGCAGCAGAAGCGCTACGCGACAAAGACTTCAACGGAAAAATCATTCTGTTCGCCGAGGAGAAGCACCTGCCCTACGAGCGACCTCCGCTGTCGAAAGACTATCTTGCGGGGAAGAAGTCGCTCGGCGAGTTCACCGTGCACGACTCGGATTGGTACCGGGACAACGACATCGACCTTCGCATTGGTGCTGCAGTATTGGCGGTCGATCCCGCGGCACACACGGTCGAGCTCTCCGATGACATCAGTGTTCGATATGACAAGTTGCTGCTGGCCACCGGATCGCGGTCCCGGCGGCTGCCGATTGCAGGGTCCGATGCCGCCGGGGTTCACTATCTGCGGACATTCGACGACGCGTCGACGCTGAATTCGGCACTGACAGAAGGCTCTACGCTTGCGGTGATCGGAGCGGGCTGGATCGGGCTTGAAGTCGCGGCGAGCGCCCGGGAGCGTGGCGTCAACGTCACCGTGGTCGAAACCGCCGAACTGCCGCTCGTCGGCGCCGTCGGTGAAGAGGTCGGCAGCGTTTTCGCCAAGCTGCACCGCGACCACGGCGTCGACCTGC
>DASQRI010000116.1:0-8619 GCA_035642975.1 Mycobacterium sp. | reverse complement strand
AGGAGATCAAAATGGTCTCAACAACAAAGCATTACGGCATCATCGTCGGCATCGACGGATCGCCGGCATCAGATGCCGCCGTTACTTGGGCCGCGCAGGACGCGGCCATCCGAGGTCTACCGCTCACCATTGTGCACGTGGAAAACCCCGCCGCTCCAACGTGGTCGCAGGCCCCAATCCTCGAAGAATCGGCGGGAGAGCAAGAAGCCGAGGGCCGCAGCCTCCTCGCAAACGCATCGAAGATCGCCCGTGACGCCATTGCCGATACTGCACAGATACAAATCAATGGCGAATTGCTGTCTTCGGCCATCGTCCCGACGCTCGTCGACCAATCCAAAGACGCCGAGCTGATCGTCGTCGGCTCTCGTGGGCGCGGGGCATTGTCTCGTGGTTTTCTCGGCTCAGTCAGTTCTGGGCTAATCCGGCATGCACATTGTCCCGTCGCGCTCATCCGCGATGAGGATCCGCAGACGCCACATCCCGCAGAGGGTCGCGTACTCGTGGGAATCGACGGCTCAACCTCAGACCTCGCTACGGCAATCGCGTTCGAGGAAGCATCGCGTCGACACGCCGACGTGATAGCGCTGCACGCATGGAACGACACCGATATGTCCGAAATTCCAGGTTTCGACTGGTCGCCGACAACGACCAAAGAAGATCGCCTTCTGTCCGATGCGCTGGCGGGTTGGCAAGGACGCTATCCCGACGTGACTGTGCACAAGCGCCTCGTACGTGACCGAGCAGCGCGTGCGCTCGTCGACGCATCGGAATCCGTCCAGCTTGTCATCGTCGGTAGTCACGGCAGCGGTGCTCTTGCCGGCATGCTTTTGGGTTCGGTTAGCAACGCGGTCGTTCAAGCCGTCGACAGGCCGGTGATCGTGGCACGTCCGTCGTGAGAGCACCCCACCGCTGGTTCAGGGCCGCAGCATGACCTTGACGGCGCCATCCTGCTTCTTCTGGAAGATCTCGTAAGCGTGCGGGGCCTCGTCCAGCGGAAGCACGTGGGTGGCGAAGCTGTCGACGCCCAGCGGGTCATCATCGGTCAGCAAGGGCATGATGTCGCCGACCCACCGCTTGACGTTGGCCTGTCCCATCCGAAGAGTCACCTGCTTGTCGAACAGGGTGAGCATCGGCAGCGGATCGGCCATCCCGCCGTAGACGCCAATCAACGAAATCGTTCCACCGCGCCGCACGATGTCGATGGCTGAGTAGAGCGCGCTGAGCCGATCCACACCGGCCGTCTGCATCAGCCGCTTGCCGACCGCGTCCGGCAACACCCCGGTCGCCTGCTGGGCGAATTTGGCCGCAGGCGAACCGTGCGCCTCCATGCCCACCGCGTCGATCACCGAGTGCGCACCCCGCCCGTCGGTCAGATCGCGGATCGCATCACCAACGGATGACGTCTCGCTCAGATCGATGGTGTGGATACCGCGCTCGGCGACACGGGCGAGCCGTTCGGGCACCAAGTCGACGGCGATCACCCGATAGCCGAGATGGTCGGCGATGCGCGCGGACATGTCACCGATCGGGCCCAGGCCCAGCACCGCCACCGTGCCACCATCCGGGATGTCGGCATATGCCACCGCCTGCCACGCGGTGGGCAGCACATCGGACAGATAGACGAACCGCGAATCCGGCGGCCCTTCAGGAACTTTGATGTGGGTGAACTGGGCCTGCGGAACCCGCAACAGTTCAGCTTGGCCACCGGGGACTTCGCCGTAGAGTTCGGAGTAGCCGAACAGCGCCGCCCCCATGCCTTGGTCACGCACCTGAGTGGTTTCGCATTGGGTGTAGAGCTGCTGATTGCACATCAGACAGCTGCCACAGGAGATCTGGAATGGGATGACGACCCGGTCGCCGACCCGCAGGTCGCCCGTTTCATCGCCGACCTCGCGCACAATTCCCATCGGTTCGTGGCCGAGGATGTCGCCGGGTTTCATGAATGCGCCGAGAATTTCGTAGAGATGCAAGTCGGAGCCGCAAATGTTCGTCGAGGTGACCTCGATGACGGCGTCGGTGGGTTCCTCGATCTTCGGGTCAGGCACCGACTCGACGCGCACGTCGCGTTTGCCCTGCCATGTGACGGCTCTCATTTACAGGCGATACCCGTCTGACGGGTGGGAGAAACGCGGCGTCAGTGACCGCCACTGTCGTGACGGCCCGCTGCGCCCGGCTTCGCCGCGCTTGCGACCGTCACGGCTGCGCGAGTGCTCGCATGAAGAACGTCAAGTTCGCCGGCCGCTCGGCCAGTCGCCGCATGAAGTACCCGTACCACTGGGTGCCGAAGGGCACATAGACCCGAACCTGGTTGCCTGCCGACACCAGCCGGGACTGTTCGTCGGCGCGGATGCCGTAGAGCATCTGATACTCGAAATCAGTTGCGCTGCGTCCTGATTCACTCACCAGCGCCGGAACCGCGTCGATGACGACGGGGTCGTGCGAAGCAACCATCGGGTACCCTGACCCCGCCATCAGCACCGCGAGGCAGCGCAGGTATGAGTCGGTGACCGCCTCGGCGTCGCGGTACGCCACCGACGCAGGTTCGTCGTAGGCACCCTTGCACAGCCGGACCCTGGCCCCGGATGCGGCGAACTGCGCGCAGTCTCCCTGCGTGCGCCGCAGGTATGCCTGCAACACCACGCCCAGCCACGGGAAATCGGTCCGTAGGTCGGCAGCGATCGCCAGCGTCGAATCCGTGGTGGTGTGATCTTCGGCGTCGACGGTCACCCACGCACCGATCCGTTCGGCTCGCTCGCAGATCGTGTGCGCGTTCGCAAAAGCGATCTTCTCGCCGTCGCGATCCAGCGCCTGTCCCAACGCCGAAAGTTTCAGCGACACCTCCAGTGGGCGCACACCGCCGCGGGTGGCATCGGGCCGCCGGCCCAACGCGTCGAGGAGCTGGAGGTAGGCACGCATGGCGGCGTTCGCGCCGTCGACGTCGGCGACATCCTCGCCCAGGTAGTCGATGCTGACCAGCCGCCCCGAATCACGCAGCGCCGCAACGCTGTCAAGCACCCGGTCGAGCGTCGCTCCCGGTACGAAGCGGTGCACCACTTTTCGGGTGACCGGCAACCGTTCGGCGGTGCGCCGCAACCCGTCAGACCGGCCGGCCGACAGGATCGCCGGGCGAAGCGTTTTGGCGAACAGGCCCAGTTTGATGCGGGCGACCCGCTGCGCCCGGCTTCGCCGCGCTGGCGATCGCACCAGTTTGATGCGGGCGACCCGCTGCGCCCGGCTTCGCCGCGCTGGCGATCGCCCGGTCATCACTGCGCTGCCATGTGCGGGTAGTTGTGATCGGTGGCCGGCACGAACGTCTCCTTGATCGACCGCGCCGACGTCCAGCGCAGCAGGTTCATCGGGGAGCCGGCCTTGTCGTTGGTTCCCGATCCGCGGGATCCGCCGAATGGTTGGCGACCCACCACCGCACCGGTCGGCTTGTCGTTGACGTAGAAGTTGCCTGCCGCGAACCGCAGCCGGTTCTGCGCGGCCAACACGGCGTCGCGGTCATCGGCGATCACCGCGCCGGTCAGCGCGTAGCGTGACCCGGTGTCGATGACGTCGAGGATCGGCTCGAACTGGTCGTCGGGATAGACGTACACCGACAGCAGCGGACCGAAGTACTCCGTCGCGAACGCCTCGTCGGTCGGATCGTCTGACAGCAGCACCGTCGGACGCACGAAATAGCCTTCGCTGTCGTCGTATTCACCGCCAACGGCGATCGTGACACCGGCCGTGCTTTTCGCGCGTTCGATCGCATTGACGTTCTTGACGAAAGCCCGCTCGTCGATCAGCGCGCCGCCGAAGTTCGACAAGTCAGCGATATCGCCGAACGGCAGCTCGGCGGTGGCAGCCAGAAAGTCGTCGCCCATCTGCTGCCAGACCGAGTGCGCAATGAACGCCCGCGACGCCGCCGAGCATTTCTGGCCCTGGTAGTCGAACGCGCCGCGGATCAGCGCCGTGCGTAGCACATCCGGCCGCGCCGACGTGTGCGCGAGCACGAAGTCCTTGCCGCCGGTCTCACCCACCAGGCGCGGGTAGCTGTGGTACCGCTCGATGTTGGCGCCGACCTGTTGCCACAACCACTGGAAAGTCGCCGTCGAGCCGGTGAAGTGGATGCCGGCCAACCGCGGATCGCTCAGCGCCACATCGGAGACCGCGTAGCCGTCGCCGGTGACGAGGTTGACCACACCGCGCGGCAGCCCGGCCTCCTCCAGCAATTGCATGAGCAGATATGCGGACAGCGTCTGGGTGATCGACGGCTTCCAGACCACCGTGTTACCCATCAGCGCCGGCGCGGTGGGCAGGTTCCCGGCGATCGAGGTGAAGTTGAACGGCGTGATGGCATAGACGAATCCGTCCAACGGGCGGTAGTCGGTGCGATTCCACTCGCCGCGTCCGCTCAGCGGCTGCTGCGCCAGGATCTGACGCGCGAAGTCGACGTTGAACCGCCAGAAGTCGATCAGCTCGCAGGGGGCGTCGATTTCGGCTTGATAGGCCGTTTTGGATTGACCCAGCATGGTCGCGGCCGCGATCTTCTCCCGCCACGGGCCGGCGAGCAAATCGGCCGCCCGCAGGAAGATCGCGGCGCGCTCGTCGAACGGCATTGCCGCCCAGTGTGTTCGGGCTGCCATCGCGGCGTCCACGGCGGCGGCGGCATCGCCGTGTTGGGCGTTGGTCAGGGTGCCCAGCGTCGCGGCATGCCGATGTGGTTGCACGACGTCGATCCGCTCACCGTCGCCCATGCGGTGGGCACCGCCGATGACATGCGGCAGCTCGATCGGGTGATCGGCCAGCGCGGTCAGCGCGGTCTGCAGTCGGGCGCGTTCGGGCGACGCGGGGGCGTAGTCGTGGATTGGTTCATTGACAGGCGGCGGAACATCGGTGATCGCGTCCATGTTTCCAGGGTCCCAGCGGCGACGCCGCGCAAGCTTGGCCGATCGGACAAGCTGGTATCGACTTGATAGTAGAATCCGACAATATGCGAGCTGCCGGTGTCGGGTTGGGCCAATTGCTGTTGGCCCTGGACACCACGGTGGTGAGCCTGGTCGAGGCGCCTCGTGGCCTGGACCTGCCGGTGGCGTCGGCGGCGCTGATCGATTCCGACGATGTACGGCTGGGCCTGGCGACGGGCGCGGACTCGGCGGACGTCTTTTTTCTGCTCGGCGTGGCCGACGACGAAGGCCAGCATTGGCTCGACAGCCATGTGACCGGTCCGGCCGGACGCGCACCGGTGGCCATCTTCGCCAAGCGGCCGTCCGATGCACTGGTCGCCCGGGCCGTCGCAGCAGGAACGGCGGTGGTGGCCGTAGAACCGCAGGCTCGCTGGGAGCGGCTCTACCGGCTGGTCAATCACGTCCTCGAGCACCACGGTAATCGCGCCGACCCGCGCCACGACTCCGGCACCGATCTTTTCGGCCTGGCACAGTCGCTGGCCGACCGGATTCACGGCATGGTCAGTATCGAAGACGAACAGTCGCACGTGTTGGCCTATTCGGCATCCAACGACGAAGCCGACGAATTGCGGCGGCTGTCGATCCTGGGCCGTGCCGGACCGCCCGAACACCTCAAGTGGATCGGCCAATGGGGCATCTTCGACGCGCTGCGGGCCAGCGGCGAAGTGGTCCGAGTCGCCGAGCGGCCCGAGTTGGGTCTGCGTCCCCGGCTCGCCGTCGGCATCCACCAGCCGGTCCCTGACTCACGCCGTGCGCCGGGTTTCGCCGGCACCATCTGGGTGCAGCAGGGCTCCCGGCCGCTGGCCGACGACACCGATGAGGTGTTGCGCGGCGCCGCGGTGCTGGCGGCTCGCATCATGTCCCGGCTGGCGGCCAAGCCGTCGACGCATGCGCTGCGCGCGCAGCAGCTACTGGGCCTGTCCGATGACGGATCGATCGACGTGGATGCCATCGCGCAAGAACTGGGCATCGTCGCCGACGGTAATGCCGTCTTGATCGGTTTCCACAGCCCGGGCCGTGACGCCAGACTGGCTGATGTGCTGGCATTGAGTGCCAATGCTTTTCGAGCCGATGCCCAGATCGGATCGCGTGGCTCGCGGGTGTATGTGCTGCTTCCCGACACCACGAAGCGGTCGTCGCTGCGCTCCTGGATTCGCGGCACCGTCAGCGCGTTGCGCACCGAGCTGGGACTCCAGTTGCGCGCCGTCGTCGCGGGGCCGCTGCCCGGATTGGCCGGCCTGCCCGCGATGCGAGCGGAGGTAGACCGGGTGCTGGATAGCGCTGAGCGCCATCCGGATTCGTTCGCCGCCGTGACGTCGCTGACCGAAGCACGCAGCACTGTGCTGCTCGACGAGATCGTCATCATGGTCCGCGCCGACGAACGGCTGGTGGACCCGCGGGTGCGCGCCCTGCAGGCCCACGACCCGTTGCTGGCGCAGACACTGCGGGCTTATCTGGACAATTTCGGTGACGTGGCGGGCGCGGCGCAGGAGCTGCACGTCCATCCCAACACCGTCCGCTACCGGGCTCGGCGGATAGAGACGTTGTTGTCGACCTCGCTGGCCGATCCTGATGTGCGACTGCTGCTTTCGCTGGGACTACGGGCTACTGAGCGGATCTAGCGAGATTGGCTCAGCCCCGCTGTTCGGTCCCGTCAAATAAAGTCGATTCCGCGCAACCGTTATGTTCAGTGTGAGGGCAATTCGAAGCGTTGCACCAATTTTCCGTCGGCTAAGCTTCTTTGGGTGACAAATCGCCCGTCGGCATACCTGGTGCTGGCCTCCCAGCGAAGCGGCAGCACGCTGCTGGTCGAATCGCTACGCGCGACTGGTGTGGCCGGCGAGCCGCAGGAGTTTTTTCAGTATCTGCCGACCACGAGTCAATCCCCGCAGCCGCGCGAGTGGTTTGCCGACGTCGAGGACGAATCGATTCTGAGCCTGCTCGATCCGCTGGACGAAGGTAAGCCGGACCTCGCGCCGGCCGAGATCTGGCGCGACTACATCCGCACCGTCGGCAGAACACCGAACGGCGTGTGGGGCGGCAAGCTGATGTGGAACCAGACACCGTTGCTGCTGAACCGCGCGAAGGACCTGCCGGATCGCTCCGGTGACGGCCTGCTTGCCGCGATCCGCGACGTCATCGGCGAGGATCCGCTTCTTGTCTATGTCTACCGGCCCGACGTGGTATCGCAGGCCGTGTCGTTCTGGCGGGCGGTGCAGACGCGGGTGTGGCGGGGCATGCCCGATCCCGTGCGCGATGCCCGTGTCACTTACCACGCTGGAGCCATCGGCCATGTCGTCGCCATGCTGCGGGCCCAGGAGCAGGGCTGGCGAGCCTGGTTTGCCGAAGAGCACGTCGAGCCAATGGAAATTCCGTATCCGGTGTTATGGCGCAATCTCACTCAGGTGGTCGGCACCATCCTCGAGTCACTGGGTCTGGACCCGCAATTGGCACCCCAGCCGGTGCTCGAGCGCCAGGCCGACCAACGTTCCGATGATTGGGTGGACCGCTACCGGGTAGACGCCGAGAGAGAGGGGCTACCAACATGACCGTTTCCCATGAGCAGGACATCTCTGAAACCGCGGCGACAGAACCGCGACGAGTCGACGAGCTGCGGCTGCTGGAGGCCGAAGCGGTGCACATCATCCGCGAAGTGGTCGCCGAGCTGGAGCGGCCGGTTTTGCTGTTTTCCGCCGGCAAGGACTCCATCGTGCTGCTCCGGCTGGCGGAGAAGGCCTTTCGGCCTATACCGCTGCCATTTCCGGTGATGCACGTCGACACAGGGCACAACTTTGACGAAGTGATCGAGTTCCGGGACCGCCGGGTCACCGGCGAAGGACACAAGCTGATCGTCGCGTCGGTGCAGGAATCCATCGACAACGGGCGGGTGGCTGACCCCGGGCCCGGCGCGTCGCGCAACCGTGCACAAACCCGCACCCTGCTCGACGGGCTAGAGGCCGGTGGTTTCGACGCCGCCTTCGGCGGGGCCCGCCGTGACGAGGAGCGGGCCCGCGCCAAGGAGCGAATCCTGAGTTTCCGCGACGAGTTCGGCCAGTGGGATCCGCGTGCCCAGCGCCCGGAGCCGTGGTCGCTGTACAACGGCCGGATCAAAAAGGGCGAGCAGGTGCGGGTATTCCCGCTGAGCAACTGGACCGAGCTCGATGTCTGGCGGTATATCGAATTGGAAGACCTGGAAATACCGTCGATTTACTACGCCCACGAGCGGGAGGTGTTCGAGCGCGACGGCATTCTGCTGGCGGTGTCGGAATACGCAAAACCGCAAGACGGCGAGAGCGCCGGCCTGGAGTGGGTCCGCTACCGCACCGTCGGCGACCTCACCATCACCGGGGCGGTGCGGTCGAGAGCCACCGAGATCAGCGGGGTCATCGACGAGATCTCAGCAGCAACGGTGTCCGAGCGCGGGGAGACCCGGGCGGACGACCGCACCTCGGCCGCCGCGATGGAAGATCGAAAGCGAGAGGGCTATTTCTGATGAGCGCCAGCGAAGAAGAACCAAAGGGCCTCAGCTGATGAGCGCCAGCGAAGAAGAACCAAAGGGCCTCAGCTGATGAGCGCCAGCGAAGAAGAACCAAAGGGCCTGAGCTGATGACCGCGACTGAACCCACGGAGCGGGTTGCGAGCTTTCAGCCTGCCGACGACATCACTC
>DASQRI010000115.1:0-4084 GCA_035642975.1 Mycobacterium sp. | reverse complement strand
TCGCTGATGCTTCCGGTGAGAAATCCCTTACCCAACGGGCTGTACGGCACAAAACCGATGCCGAGTTCGGCCAGCGTCGGCAGCACCTCAGCCTCCGGTACGCGCCACCACAACGAGTATTCGCTTTGCAGCGCCGTCACGGGTTGCACGGCATGAGCTCTCCGAATGCTCTCCGCCGACGCCTCGGACAACCCGAAATGCCGCACTTTGCCGTCAGCGATGAGCTCCTTCACCGTGCCGGCCACGTCCTCGATGGGGACTTCGGGGTCGACGCGGTGCTGGTAGAGCAGGTCGATGGTCTCCACACCCAGTCGGCGCAGTGAATTGTCGGCGACCTCTTTGATGTGTTCCGGCCGACTGTCCAGTCCCGCGATGTTGCCGTCCGCGCCGAAGGCGAAGCCGAATTTGGTTGCGATCACCACTTGTCCGGCAAACGGGGCCAACGCTTCGCCGACCAGTTCTTCGTTCGGCCCATAGGCTTCGGCGGTGTCGAAGAACGTGACGCCGCGTTCGACGGCACCACGGATCACCGCGATCATCTCGGCGGTGGAACCGGACGGACCGAAGCCACGGCTCATGCCCATGCAGCCCAATCCGATTGCCGAGACTTCGAGATTGTCGCCGAGGACGCGCTTATCCACTTTTTCTCCTGTCGTTCGGATGGTCAGGACACCGGCAGGTCGACCAACTCGGCCAACCGGGCGCGGTGACGGTAGGCGGTGCCGAAGGCCAGCTGATCGCTCTTGGCCCGCTTCAGGTACAGATGTGCCGGATACTCCCACGTCATTCCGATGCCGCCGTGCAGCTGAACGCATTCCTCGGCGGCGTGCACGGCGGCGCCGCTGCAAAAGGCCTGCGCGACAGCCGCCCCGATCGCCGCGTCGTCGTCTTGGCGAGCACAGGTGTCGGCGGCGTATCGGGCGGCCACCGCCGCGGAATTGACCTCGATCCACAGATCCGCGAGCCGGTGTTTGATGGCCTGGTACGAGCCGATCGCACGGCCGAACTGCTTGCGCTGCTTCACATACCCCAGCGTGGTGTCGAAGCACCACTGGGCGATGCCCAGCTGCTCGGACGCCAGCAACGCCGCGGCGGTCTGCAGTGCCGTGGTCACCGCGGCGCCTGCAGGTCCGGTGCCCACCCGCGACGACGGGGCACCCGAAAACTCCACGTTCGCAAGGGGTCTCGTCATATCCAGGGTCAGGAACGGCGACACGTCGACGCCTGCCGCGTCGCGGGCGACGGTGTGCAACTCCAGCCCGTCCGGCCCCGCCACCGGCACCACCAGTACGTCGGCCTCCCCCACTCCGGCCACGCTGGTGATCCGTCCGGTCAGCGCGTCGCCCTGGCTGCTGACACCGTTGACCACGTCGTCGGGCGCGGTGGACAGCGGCACCGTCAGCGCCGCGGTGAGCGAGCCCGCCGCCAATCCCTTGACGGTTTCGGTGTCTCCGGCGTGCAGCAACGCGACGGTGGCTAGCACCGCGCTGGGCAAAAACGGCACCGGCGCGACAGCGCGGCCGATCTCCTCCATGACAACGGCCGCCTCGCGGGCACCGGCACCCGCGCCACCGAACTGTTCGGGCACCAACAAGCCGGCCATGCCCAAGTCGGCGGCCAGCGTGTGCCAGAGGCCGGAAAAATCTTGCGGCGCAGAGTCGTACACGCCTGCTACCGCTTCAGGTGGGCACCGGTCGGCGAACAGCCGCCGGACGCTGTCCCGCAACGCTTCCTCGGTATCTGAATACAGCAGATCCGTCACCGGTCCAGATCCTTCCAGGCGATGTCCTTATCGACCCGGTGTTCTGGTGGCAGGCCGAGGATGCGCTCCGCGATGGTGTTGCGCAGGATCTCCGACGTGCCGCCCTCAATCGAGTTGCCCTTCGCCCGCAGGTAGCGATATCCGGGCTCGCGGCCGTTGAAGTCGGGCGCTTCAGGTTGGCGCATCGTCCAATCGTCGTAGCGGAAACCCTCTTCGGGGTGCAGCTCGATCTCGAACCCCGAAATCGCCTGCGCCAGGCGGGCAAACGTCACCTTCAACCCGGCGCCCTCCGGCCCGGGTTGGCCCGCGACCAGCCGCTGTCGCAGCCGCAGGCCGGTCAGCCGGGCCACCTCTGCCTCCACCCACAGCCGCATCAGCTCGTCGTGCATCGCCGGGCTGCGCAGTTCCGGTTCGGTCCGCCAGGATTCGGTGACCTTGCCGATGATCCCCGTTTCGCGTGCGCCGCCGGCCATCGATCCGATGGCGACTCGCTCGTTGTTCAGGGTGGTGGTCGCGACCTTCCAGCCGCCGCCCTCGGGACCGAGCCGGTTCGCGTCGGGCACCCGGACATCGGTGAGGAACACCTCGTTGAATTCGGCTTCGCCGGTGATTTGACGCAGCGGCCGGACGTCGACACCGGGGTCGGTCATGTCGCAGACAAAGTACGTCAGGCCTTGATGTTTGGGGACCGTCGGATCGGTCCGCGCGACCAGGATGGCCCGTTGGGCATTCTGCGCGCTCGATGTCCACACCTTCTGCCCGTTGACGATCCAATCGTCACCGTCGCGGACCGCGCGGGTGGCCACCCCCGCCAGGTCGGAACCGGCGCCCGGCTCGCTAAACAGTTGGCAATAGACGTGCTCACCAGTAAACAACGGCCGCAGGAACTCTCGCTGCTGCTCTGCAGTGCCGAACGCGGCAATGGTCGGCGCGGCCATGCCCATCCCGATACCGTTTCGTGCGCCACCACCCGCCGCTGGCGCACCCGCCGCAGCCAGTTCGGCTTCGACCCGTTGCTGAAGGCTGCGCGGCATGTCGAGGCCGCCGGAGCCGTGCGGAAAGTGCACCCATGCCAGGCCGGCGTCGAACCGCGCCGCCAGGAAAACACGCGGGTCGGTGGTCGCCGGATCGTGCTCGGCGAGCAGCGCCTGCACCCGCGCGCGGAGATCCTCGCTGACCGTCTGCTCGTGGACGCTCATCGGAATCCCGCCGCATTGCCGAGCACCTGACCGCCGTCGAGCACCAAGGTATCGCCGGTGATCCAGCTCGCTTCGTCCGACACCAAGAAGGCGACCGCCGCCGCGACGTCGGATGGCTCACCGATGCGTCCCAGCGCCGTCGCCGCCGACACCGCGCCTTCATTTTCCTTCCACAGCGCCTCGGCGAGCTTGGTCCGAACCACACCCGGACAGATTGCATTCACCCGGACCCCCGGCGAAAGTTCCAGTGCCAGTTGCTTGGTGACGTGGATCAGGGCGGCCTTAGTCGCGTTATACATGCCCATGTGCGGCGACTGATGCATGCCGCCGATCGATGCCGTATTGACCACGGTGCCGCCATGCTCGCCCATCCACGCCTTGACGGCGAGCGAGGTCCACAGCAGCGGCGCCCACAGGTTGACCTCAAATGTCTTGGCGAAGCGGGCGTGGTCTTGGTCGATCAGCGGACCGTAAGCCGGGTTGGTGCCGGCGTTGTTGACCAGAATGTCGATGCTGCCGAAGCGGTCCAGCGTGAGCCCGACACAGTGCTTGGCGGCGTCCTCGTCGACGGCGTGGGCCGCGACCCCGATGGCCCGTTCGCCGACCTGCTTGGCGGCTGCGTCCGCGCTCTCCTGCTTGCGGGCGGTGAGCACCACGTTCGCGCCGTCGGCGGCCAGCCGCTGTGCGATGGCCAGCCCGATACCCCGCGATGCTCCGGTGATGATCGCGGTGCGCCCAGTCAAGTTTTGTGTGGTCATTTCGCGTCCTCCTCCAGGCTGCGCTGGTAGCGACGCATGCCGCTCAGCCATCGGTCGTAGTCACCGGCTTTCTGCCGATACATTTCCAGCACGGCCGGATGCGGGAGGATTAAAAACTTCTCCTCGTCGATGGCCGCTAGCACACTGTCGGCGACGTCGTCGGGCTCCAGCACGTCGCCCGCGGTGGTGACCGCCCGGGTTGCGAGGCGGGCGAGCGGGTCGTCGGATTCCCCAGGCGAATAGAGCAATTTGGTGTTGACGCCCATCGGACACAAACAGCTCACCCGCACGCCGTAGTCGCCGTAGGTGATGTTCAGCCACTCGGCGAAGCCGACGGCCGCGTGCTTGGTCACCGAGTAGGTCGC
>DASQRI010000114.1:0-7812 GCA_035642975.1 Mycobacterium sp. | reverse complement strand
GGCCCGGTCCCTGCCCGTCCGCGAGCACATCACCCGAGCCCGTGAACGCGGCACGGCTATTGCCTCTGCCTGCACCGGAACGTTCCTGCTGGCAGAGGCGGGCATCCTGGACGGCCTGTGCGCGACGACGAGTTGGTACCGTCGCTGTCCCGGTAGCGGCACCGGGCCAGCCACTGGCCCCCGCCGAGTGGGACCCGCGAGATCTTGCCGTGCGCGCCAATCCGGAGCGCTGGTCGTCCAGCCACCTGCTACCGTCGGTGACGCCCGGGTGCGTACCGCTCCTGTTCAGGAGTCGTACCGTTCATCTGATCATCATAATCAGGCGGAGTCACGGCTGTTCTCGGCGAATCGCTTTCTTTCCCAATCAATTACGTCGCTCAACAGGTAGCGCACGTGCCGCCGAACTTGGCATAGCGCGGGCCCGTCCCCTTCGAGGCCCACTCTGCTGGCGTCTTGACCGGCACTCCATATCGATCGGCAAGTTCTTGGCGTGTAATCCACTTGTCGCCGGTGTAGTCCTCCATGGCGGTTTCTTCCCTTCGGTCCGCACCAGGATGTGGCGGGATACATCCAGCCTAAGGCGGCTCTGCTATGCCGCCTCCGGTATTTTCCGGCAGCTGCGCGAGTGACGTGGGGCCGGCGAAGTGCGTTTCGCGACAAGCCACCGCGTCCGAATCTGCTCTCTCCTTACTCGACTTTCAACCCATCTCAGTAAGCCCCTTCCTATCTCAACTCATCGCATCAAACCCTCTCCATCCCTTACTGTTACGGCAACTTCTCAATCATCAGCTCCTCCTCAATTCCTGCGTGGCACATTGGCACAACCGTGCAATACTGGTTTCGGGCGCGCTGATCGCGCCCGAAACACGGTCCGCTGCAGACGGTCTCGTTCCCGGGTTGTGAGGTGGTCGCAAGTGTTGACGATCTCGCGGCTGTCGCGGTGGAGCATCAACTACTACAACGACACCGCCCGCGAAGCCAAACACGCTGCGATGGATCGCCAACGCGCCAACGGTGGACTGGGGGAGTACTACTCAGAACGCGACACCCGGACGCCGACATGGCTCATCGCCGGAGACACCGCCCGTACCGCCGAGCTGGTCGGGCTCGACGGGCGCGCTGGCGACGGCGGGTCGGCTGACCCGCAGGTGGTGCAGCACTGGCTGGATGACGGAATCGCGCCCAACGGCAAGGCCGGCCGCGCTTTCACCAAGGCCAGCGTGCACGGGTTCGACCTGACGTTCGCAGCCCCCAAGAGCGTGTCGCTGCTGCGAGCGCTCACCGATGACGTCGGAGAAAAAGTCATGCAGGCCGCACATCTGCGAGCCGTCGAGGCGGCGATGACCTATCTGCATCAGCACGCCGGCTACACCCGGGTACACAACTCGCTCACCGGAACCAAGGATCTTGAACGGCTGCCGGGGTTGATGGCGATCGCCTACCAACACGAAACCTCCCGGTGCGGCGACCCGCACCTGCACACGCACGTCATCGTGCCCAACCGGCAAGCCCGCGCCGACGGCGCACTGGTGTCGCTCGATTCCAAGTCGCTGTATCACGAGGCCAAGGCCGCCGGCATCATCTACCAAGCCACCCTGCGCCACGCGTTGACCGTCGAACGCGGCGTCGAATGGCAGCCGGTCGACCCGTTCACCGGGATGGCCGAGATCGCCGGGATCGACAAGGACTGCCTCACCGCGTGGTCGCAGCGCTCCACCCGGCTACGCGCATGGGCACACCGCAACCTGGTCGTGGTCGACGGCACACTCAGCGCCGCGCAGACCGCGGCCGCCCAGAAGGCGACCCGCCCGGCCAAACCGGAATCGCTGGCCTGGGAGACGCTTAAGGAGCAGTGGCGTGCCGATGCGCGCGGTCTGGTGCTGGATCGCGGCGCGCACTAGACCGCGCACGCCTGGCCGAGATGGCCGCACATATCGATAAGGCGGCGTTCACCCGCGCGGACATGGTGGAGCTGATCGGCGCCCAACTGCCCGTTGATGCGCCCGGTGCGCCGCGGGAGCTGATTGAGCAGCTCGTCGACGCGGTGGGGGTGCGCATCAGCGCACCGCGGCGCGCCCACGAACGCGAGGGTCACGAGAAATACAGCTTGGATGTGGTCATGGCCGAAGAGGCCCGCATCTTCGGCCTAGTCGATGCGGCCGATAACCGCGCACGGTGGGATGTGGGCTCCGAGGACGTCGAGCGGTTGTCGGCGGATCAGGTGCGCGCGGTGCGCGCCATCGCGGGCTCGCCGTTTTTGGTGCAGCCGCTGTGCGCGCCCGCGGGTGCGGGCAAAACGCATTCGCTGCGCGCCCTGCGCGCCGGCGCGGCGCGCGGCGCCAAGCAGGTGTTGGTGGTGGCGCCGACGGGCAGGGCGGTCGACGAGGCGATGCAGGGTGGCGCCGGGGATCGCGGGTTGACGATGGCGAAAGCGCTGCAGCTGCTCGAGGCCGGGCAGTTAGCACTGGACGCGCGCAGCGTGGTGGTCGTCGACGAAGCGTCCATGGTGGGCACCCATGAGCTGCGCCGCCTGCTGGACGCCACCACCGCCGCGCGCGCCAAGACGGTGCTGGTGGGAGATCCCTATCAGTTGGCGCCGGTGAAAGCGCGCGGCGGCATGTTCGAGCAGCTCTGTGATGAGTTGCCTTGGGCGCAGCGGCTTTCCCACGTGTGGCGGATGCGCGACCCTGCCGAGCGCGACGCCTCGCTGGCGCTGCGCGCCGGGCACGGCAACCGACTCCGCAAAGCGGTGGGGTGGTATCGCACGCATGACCGGCTGCACACCGGTGATCAGGTCGCGATGGCCGCCGATGCCCACGACGCTTATCTGGCCGACCGCGCGGCCGGCAAGGATGCGCTGCTGGTGTGTGATACCTGGGAGATGGCCGACGCCCTCAACCGCCGCCTGCACGACACGCTCACTGTCGACGGCCCCAACGCGAAGGCGGCCCGAGATCAGACGATCCGCGTCGGGGACCTGATCATCAGCCGCCACAACAACGCGAACATCCTCATAGACGCCCGACCTGGTTCAGATCGTGAGGCTGATCAGGTGCGCAACGGCAACCGCTGGCGCGTGGCCGGCATCGACGAGAAGTCCAATCGCGTAGCCGCCGAACGGCTTACCGACAAGGCCCGCGTGGTGTTTGACAGCGACTATCTGCGTGAGCATGTCAGCCTCGGCTACGCCGTCACCGTGCACGCCGCCCAAGGCGTCACCGCCGACACTTCCCGTGCTGTCGTCGCCGAATCCGCCGGCCGGGACCTGGCCTATGTGGCCATGAGCCGCGGCCGCGACACCAACCACGCCTACATCTACACCCACGTCAGCGGCGAAGCCCACCACGAACACAGCGCCCCTGTCGCCGGCGCAGACGTGCACGTGTTGCGGCGCGGCACCAAATACGCCGCGGCGCACTACTTCCGGATGATCCTGGCCAACGATGAGCGCCCACGCACCATGCACGCCGAAGCCGAATACGCCGACCGCGAGCGGCTCCCCGACATCATCGGCCGACTGCTCGACCGCCACGACGCCCGGCGCGCCGCACGCCGACAGACCTGGCGCGAACACTGCGACGCCCAACGCGCGTTCTTTGAGCGCTACGAACGTCTCGCCGCGGACATCGGGCGCGCCGCCGAGCGCGGCATGGACCGCGGCTACGGGCTCGAACTGTAGAAGCCGCCCGTCGCTCGCCCAAGTGGGTGTGATCGGGTATCCGGCGACAGCCACCACCAAAAAGGCCTGCGGTCCTGGAACATCGAGTCCTAACCGCCTGCGCTCATCACCCTGCTCCCCGAGTTGATCGACGTGACACCCTCACCCGGCGGCTCCCGTCCGCTGACGCCTCAAGACCGTCAGTGCAACCAGCCGCACGAAGTCGTCAACAGCACGTTGTGAGGATTTTCTTTACTGATATCAAGGACGGCCCACTGGGTGGTGTGCCGGACTGTTCCCCGATCTGCCCGACCGCCCCGCCGATGGCCTCGTCGACCGCAGTCGGGTCGATGCCGGTGCGCTCGATGAGACTACGCAGAGCGTAGGCGTGGAGGTCGACGGGGTGGATGCTGGGATAGGCGCCGTCGGGTTTCCCTCGCCCGACGGGGGCGTACCGCATCGATGATCACTGCTGGCGTCATCGTCATCCTGCTTTCTGTCGTGCCGTCGCGGTCATTCGAAGATGCTGTCGATTGCGTCGTCGACCTCTGACGACCACGTGAAGCGTCCAGCTGCCCACGCGGCGGGCCACTGCTCGTTGCGGCTGATGGAGATGATCGGCGCGGCCACGAGCGGCCGGTTCAGCACCCACGCCAGCGCGAGGCTGGCAGGGCGCAGATCATGCTTTGCGGCGAGGGCGTCGAATGCTTTCAGCCTGTCCAGGGTGGTGGGGTCGTCGAGGAGATGTGCGGTTCGGGAGGCGATGCTGGCGCGGCTGCCGTAGGTGGGGTGTTCGCCGTTGCTGTACCGGCCAGCGAGGAGCCCGTTCGCCAGCGGCGAGAACGGGGTGTACAGCAGCCCCTCTGTCTCGACGATCGGCAGCAGCTCGGCGTCGTCGGCCCGGGCCAGGAGGGAGTATTCGTTCTGCACGAGCACAGGCCGGGCAAGGCCGAACCGGTCGGCCGTGGCGAGCACCTCGGTGATGTCGTTAGCGGTGACATTGGAGACGCCGTAGGCGATGATCGAGCCATCCTCGACCGCCTTACTGAACACGGGAAGTGACTCTTCCCACCGCGTGTTCGGATCCACGCTGTGGGAGAGATAGAGGTCGACACGGCCGAGCGAGTCGATGCTGCGGTGCAGCTGCCGGGTGATGCGTTCGGGTGACAGGTCAGGGCCGGTGGCGGTGGTGCCGGTCTTCGTCTGGATGAGCACGCCGGCATCCGGGTGGGCGCTGACCCAGTCTCCGACGATCTTCTCGCTCGCGCCCTTGGCGTAGACGTCGGCGGTGTCGAAAACGGTGATATTCACCCCGACGGCGTGGTCCATGACGGCGCCAGCCTGCTCGGCGTCGAGCCCGACTCCGGGGCCGACCTCGCCGGCGATGCCGCCGAAGTTCCCGGTCCCCAGGAGCACAGGGCGCAGCTGCTCTCGGAGAGCGGCGATCTGTTCTGGTGTTGTCATGCGCATGTCCTTCGAGTTGCGTCCGGGTTGGGAATTCCGCGAATCCAGCTGCCGGTCGCGGCTCCGGCCTAGGCGTTGACTGCGAGTTTTGACCGCAGCCATTGGCCCATTTCGGTGATCGCTGCGTCTGTTTCTGGTACCCGGCCCGCGCCCAGCAGGAAAAGATGCTGGCCCTCTGCTACACCGTGAAGGCTGGTGTCGAGACCGGCTGCCTTGGCTCGAGCCGCGAACTCGTGGATCTCGCCGACGAGCACTTCGTGGGCGCCGTAATAGATGTTAATCGGGGGCAGTCCCGCCAGATCGGCGTAGAGCAGGTTCACCCGGGGATCGTTCTGGGCGGTGCCGGTGCCGCCCAGCCAGCTGTCGCGGAAGAGTTCCAACAGTGGCGTGGACAGGGTCTTGTCGGTCTCGGCGTTGGTCTGAAGCGTTGGGTTCTTGAGTTCGGTGTCATACCAGCCGGACACTGTCAGGATGGCGCCGGGCAGCGGCAGCCCTTGGTCCCGCAGCCTGATGGTCAGGCTGACCGCGAGGTTGCCGCCGACCGAATGGCCTGCGCTGGCGATCTTGTCGGGTCGGAAGCCCTGGGAAAGCAGCCAGCGGTAGGCCGCCTCAACGTCGTCCTGCTGGGCGGGGAACTTGTTCTCCGGTGAGCGCCGGAAGTCGAGCACCAGCGCGCGGATGCCCGCGGCCTTGGCCAGATGGCCCGCGGCCTTGCGGTCGCTGGTCGTCGAGAACACCACCGTGCCCCCAGCGTGGTTGAACAACACGACGCCCTGGTCATCACCTCCCGCCGGGATGCACCACAACGCCGGGACGCCGCCAGCGTCGACTTCGGCGTAGCTGACGCCCTCGGGCTCCGCGCCCGCCGCCTCACCCAGCGCATCACAGATGTCCCGAATCGTGTGCAGGTCCAGGTTCGGATTGCTGTACCGGTCCCGGGCAACTCCCAACAACTCAGCCAACTGGTCCGACTGCTCGCTCGCCATAGCTTCCTCCGTTCGTGGGATGCAGGTGGGAAAATAATGCCGTTATTGCCGGTGCTCGCCGGCGAGTAGCTCTGCTGCGCGTTCCCCGATCACGACGCACGGCGCCATGGTGTTGGCCGTGGTGATCCGCGGCATGATGGAGGCGTCGGCGACTCGTAGGCCATCGACGCCGTAGACCTTGAGGCTGCCGTCGACAACCGACATGGTGTCGTTGCCCATCTTGGCCGTGCCGACGTGATGCCAGAAGGTTGACGCCGCGTCGCGAAGGTAGGCCTCGAGTTCCGCGCCGGTGAGGTTGCCCGGCATCACCTCGCGCTTGATGTGCGGTTGCAGCGCTGGGGCACTGCCGATCTCGCGCATGAACTCGACGCACACCTTCGCGCGCTGAAGATCGTCGGGGTCAGATAGGGCGTTGGCCTCGATGCGGACCTGGTCGTCGGGATCGGGCCCGGTGAGCAGTATCCGGCCGCGACTCTTCTGGTGTGCGAGCGCCCCGAACAAGATCCAACTTTCGTCCGGTAGTCCGAATCGTTCGGCGTTCTCGGTGCTCGCCAGGGGAAAGGCGCCTTCGCACAGGAAAAGGTCCGGGCTCTGCAGTTCGGGCCTGCTGTTCCAGTAGACCGTCGACTCCGCGCGCAGGTTCGGGCCGGGCGGTTGCTTGAATTCCCAGACACACGTGAAACCGGTGTGGTCGTGGTAGTTGCGGCCGACCCCGGGCAGGTGCTGCCGCACCGGGATTCCGAAGCGCCTCAACTCTTTTTCGTCGCCGACCCCAGATTGCATCAGCACTTTGGGGGTGTGGATAGCACCTAACGACAGCACCACTTCGCACGCGGCGCTCAGGTGATGAATCCGTCCCTGGTGGAGCACCTCGACACCGGTCACCCGGTTGCCGTCGAAGACCAGTCGCCTCACCAGAGCATGGGTAAGGACGGTCAGGTTGGGGCGGTCCATGTAGGGATAGGTGTAGGACCGAAACACCGATTCCCGGGTGCGGTCATCGCGGACCCGCAGATCGATGATCGATGCTCCCGCCGCGGCTTCCATCATTGCGCCATTCGGGTTTTCGAACGTCGGTATCCCCACTGACCGCGCGGCCTCCACGATGGCCGGCGCCAGCGGGTGGGGATCGGGCGCCGGCTGCACGAACACCGGCCCGCCGCTGCCCCGGTAGTCTGCGTCCGGCTCACCATGCCAGTCTTCGATGCGACGGTAGATGCTCAAAATATTGTCGTACTTCCAGGCCGCATCACCGGACTCGGAGGCGAAGTAATCCCAGTCGCTGCGATGCCCGCGCGCCCAGATCATCACGTTGATGCTCGAGCCGCCGCCAAGCACCTTGCCCATCGACAGCGGCATCACACGCCCGCCCAGGGCCGCATTGGGTTCACTGTGAAAGCCCCAGTCGCGTTCACTGCCCAGATTGGTGGGCCACAGATCCGCGGTCCACACACTGGGCACATCGTCGCTGCCACCGGCTTCCAGCAACAGAACCTGGGCATCAGGATTTTCCGCCAGCCGGCGCGCAATCACCGAGCCCGACGTGCCCGCGCCGCAAACGATGAAGTCGTACCGCGGTCGCAACGCCGCTGCCAATCGTTGCTGATTAACGCGCACCCGTTCGGCCAACTCAAACTCACGATCCAAACCTGACTGTCTCTGCATCACATAGCCTCCTGTCGACAGGGTTGGTGGAGTGTCACG
>DASQRI010000113.1:0-9648 GCA_035642975.1 Mycobacterium sp. | reverse complement strand
CGTCGCCGCCGGTCGTACCCGCCCCGGTGACCGGGCCCGCGCCGCTGGCCGGACCGGTGCCGCTTCCCGTCGCGCCGCCCCCGGTCGATGCAACACCGCCGGGCGTGCCGCACCACGCCATGCCCGACGAACCGCTCATCGGCGAGCAGTTCGGCCCCCTGACCGTCACGACGCCCGGCGCTCCGCGGTGAGTCGCGCAGACCGCTCGTCGCGGCCGGCGCAGCGCGGGGGCCGTTCCCGTAAGCCAATGCGGGCAACGGATCTCGACGGGACCAAGTCACCCAAAAAGCCGTCGAAATCCAACGCGGATACGCGGGGAAAGGCCGGCTCGCCCGGCCGCTCAGCGCGCGATCGTCGCACCCGCCAGGCGGTGGAGCTCGGGACTCGCGGCGCGTCGTTCGTCTTCCGGCACAGAGCGGGAAATGCGGTCATCTTCATCGCATTATTGGTGGCCGCGGTCCAACTGTTCTACCTGCAAGTGCCTCGCGCTTCCGGACTGCGCGCGGAGGCCGCGGGCCAACTCAAGGTCACCGACGTTGAAAAGGCAGTGCGCGGCAGCATCACGGACCGCAACAACAACCAACTAGCCTTCACCATCGAAGCTCGCGCGCTGACCTTCCAGCCGCGCAGGATTCACAAACAGCTTGCCGAGGCCAGGCAGAAGAACGCCAAAGCCCCTGACCCGGAACAGCGATTGAAAGACATCGCGAAGGAGGTGGCGCTTCGGCTGAACAACAAGCCGGACAAGGCCACCTTGCTGAAGAAGCTGCGCAGTGACGACACGTTCGTCTACCTTGCCCGCGCCGTCGACCCTGCCATCGCCACTGCGATCACGACGAAATATCCAGAGATCGGCGCCGAACGGCAAGACCTACGCCAATATCCCGGCGGATCGCTGGCGGCCAACGTCGTCGGCGGAATCGACTGGGACGGACACGGTCTGCTCGGCTTGGAGGATTCCATGGACGCAGAGCTCGCCGGCACCGACGGGTCGGTGACTTACGACCGCGGTTCCGACGGTGTGGTGATCCCGGGCAGCTACCGCAATCAGCACCAGGCGGTCAACGGCTCGACTGTCCAGCTCACCATTGACGACGACATTCAGTTCTATGTCCAGCAGCAGGTGCAGCAGGCCAAAAACCTGTCCGGATCACGCAACGTCTCGGCGGTTGTGCTGGACGCCAAAACCGGCGAAGTGCTGGCCATGTCCAACGACAACACGTTCGACCCATCCCAGGACATCGGGCGCCAGGGCAACAAGCAGTTGGGCAACCTGCCGGTGTCCTCGCCGTTCGAGCCGGGCTCGGTGAACAAGGTCATCACCGCCTCTTCGGTGATCGAGTACGGACTGACCAATCCCGACGAGGTGCTACAGGTGCCGGGCTCGATCAACATGGGCGGAGTCACCGTGCACGACGCCTGGAACCACGGGGTGACGCCCTACACGACCACCGGCGTATTCGGGAAGTCATCCAACGTGGGCACGCTGATGTTGGCGCAGCGCGTTGGACCGCAGCGCTACTACGACATGGTTCGCAAATTCGGGCTGGGTCAGCGCACCGGTGTCGGCCTGCCCGGTGAAAGCGCCGGACTGGTGCCGCCCATCGACCAATGGTCGGGCAGCACGTTCTCCAACTTGCCGATCGGTCAAGGTCTTTCGATGACTCTGCTGCAGATGACAAGCATGTATCAGGCGATCGCCAACGACGGGGTGCGGATGCCGCCGCGGATCATCAAGGCGACTATCGGCCAGGACGGTTCCCGCACCGAAGAGCCGCGCCCGGAAGGCGTTCGGGTGGTGTCACCGGAGACCGCGCGGACCGTGCGCAACATGCTGCGCGGGGTTGTCCAGCATGATCCGCGGGGCTACCAGCAGGGCACTGGGCCGGCCGCCGCGGTCGATGGCTATCAGATATCCGGCAAGACCGGGACGGCGCAGCAGATCAACCCGGCGTGCGGCTGCTACTTCGACAACGTCTACTGGATCACCTTCGCCGGCATGGCCACGACCGACGATCCGCGCTACGTCATCGGCATCATGATGGACAACCCGGCGACCAACGCGGACGGGACGCCGGGTCACTCAGCGGCCCCGCTGTTCCACAACATCGCCGGCTGGCTGCTGCAGCGCGGAAATGTCCCGCTGTCTCCCGATCCCGGTCCGCCGTTGTTGTTGCAGGCCACCTGATTTCAGCTGGTGCTGTAAGCCCAATAGTCATACGCGCCGGGCACCGGGCACAGGTCGTCGTACGCGGCCAGCACGAAATGAGCCGCTTCGTCGGTGGTCACCCCTGGATGGTCCTGCACCAGGCCCGCGGCCACCTGAGTACCCGGGGCGTGCTGATTCCAAAGCTTGTAGCACACGTCGTAGCCGTCGGCCAGCATCGCCGGATCCGTTCCGGTGACGCCCGCCGCCCGTACGGCGGCCAAGAAGCCGGGGACGCTGGCGGGTTGCGGCGCCGGGGTGGCGCCGACGGTCGTCACCGGGTCGGCGCCGGCCGGCGCGGCCAGACCCACGAGAATGATGGCTCCAGCGGCACCGACTAGGACTTTTCCGATCACGAGGTTCCTTCGTTCATGTTCTATTCACTTTAACTTTGTCTAGAGTTTAGATTATAGACATCTGAACTTAATGGTTCCTGTGTGCTTGGTGGGGTCTTCCTGGTCGTTGTGCACGTTGGTTCGCAACGGCTGCACGCCTCTTCGACCTGGTCGATCGCTTCCGTGCCGCCGGCTCCGACATCTACTGAGACGCGGCTCCGCTGTTCCACAACATCGCGAGCTGGCTGCTGCAGCGCGGCAATGTCCCGTTGTCACCGGATCCAGGCCCGCCGCTGACCTTGCAAGCCCGGTAGGGGTGTCAAACCACACGTCAACGGTTACTTCTGTTGGGTGACAGCACAGGCCAGCGCGGTCGTCGTCGTTCCCGCGCACAACGAATATGCGGCGTTGACACGATGCGTGAGCGCGATCCGAACGGCCGCGGTGGCCGCGGCGATCCCCACCCACGTGGTCGTTGTCTTGGACGCGTGCGACGACGAGAGCGCAAGCTTGGCAGGGCATTTCGGCCCAACCGTCCACTTCATCACGGTCGATGAGCGCAACGTCGGCGCCGCGCGGGCCGCCGGCTTCCGCCATGCGAAATCAGTACTCGGCGCCATGGGCAAGCGGACCTGGTATGCGACCACGGACGCCGACACCGAGGTAGGTGGCGACTGGTTGGTGCGGCAGCTCGGCTGGGGAGCCGACATGGTCTTGGGCCTGGTGCGGGTGGGTGAATGGCGGCACCACTCCGAGCGGGTCGCGAAGCTGTATGAAGCCCGTTACCGCACCGAAGCCTCTCATCGCCAGCACGTTCATGGCGCAAACATGGGATTTCAGTCGCAGCCTTATTGGCGCGTCGGCGGGTTCGCCGCGCTGGCCAGCGGCGAGGACGTCGACCTGGTCGATCGCTTCCGTGCCGCTGGCTCTGACATCTACTGGGACGACCAGCTGTGGGTCACGACGTCGGACCGCCGTCGCGGACGCGCTCCGGGCGGCTTCGCCGAGCACCTCGTCGAGGTTTCGCACGAGGTTACCGATGACAGGGCTGACGAGGTGTCATGACAGCGCCGTTGGTGCTGGAGTGGTTGCGGTCCGGAAGACTTCAGCTGCCGTTACCGGGCTCAGGTCAGACCGCGCTGCGCTGGCGCCGGCTGGCTCAGCTCACCGAGATCGACCTCGTCGCGGGGCGTTTGGCTGAGGCGCACACCGACGCGACTGCCGTTTTGGTCGAACTGGGCGGCCCCCTTCCGAGTGCCGGTGAGCTGTGGGGAGTGTGGGCTGCCGAAGCTCCCGATTCGGTCGTGACGGCCCGTGGCGCGGGTGACGCAATCGTTGTCGACGGCACCAAAGCGTGGTGCTCGGGTGCCGGCCTGTGTACAGACGCGCTGGTCACGGCTCGGCTGAGTGACGGCAACCAGGGCCTCTTTGCCGTGGATCTGCGAGGTGCCGGGGTCCGGCCCCTGGAACGGACCTGGCGTAACGCCGGGATGGCCGAAAGTGACACCCGGTCAGTACAATTCAACGACGTGCCGGCGGTACCTATCGGCGGTCCGGGCGACTATCTGAGCAGGCCCGGCTTCTGGTTCGGTGCCATCGGAGTGGCGGCGTGCTGGTTGGGCGGCGCCAAAGCCGTCGTTGCACCGCTGTATCAGCGCGCCGCCTGCCGCCCAGTCGACGACCACCTGCTTGCTCACTTGGGTGCGGTCGACGCCGCGCTCGCCGCGGCCGACGCCGCCCTTGCCATGGCCGCACATCACGTCGACGAAGACCCTTGCAATCGTTCGGGGTTGGCGGAGCTGACGGCCAGACGCGTGCGCGCGGTCGTCGAAAAGGCGGTCGACGAGGCGCTCACGCGAACGGATCGGGCATTGGGGCCCGGGCCGCTGTGCCTCGACGAGCGGCACGCCCGCGCCGTCGCGGACCTGACCGTGTACGTCAGACAAAGTCACGGCGAGCGCGACCTGGCAGCCCTGGGCGCACTTGCCGCCGCGGACCACGCCGATGGCTGAGACCAGCGCTGGGGCAGCGAAATTCGGTGCAAGCCCGATCGATGAGGGCGGCACTCCCGTCGGGACGTGGACCGCGTGGGACCCCGGCTTCGCGTCGCTGAACCTCGATGAGTGCCCCGGGCTGACGGTGATCGCTCCGCATCCCGACGACGAAACACTGGGTCTTGGAGCGACGATAACTACGCTGTGCGCTGCGGGAGTGGACGTGCAGGTGGTGTCGGCTTCCGACGGTGGAGCGGCATACCCGGGAATCACCGATGCGGCCCGCGCCGAACTCGAAGGGCTACGACGAGCGGAGCTCCGCCGATCGCTTGCTGAGTTGGGTGCCGGCGAGCCGATATCCCTGGGTGTGCCCGATGGTGAGCTGTCGCTGCATGAGCAATATCTGACGGCACGAATTGCCGCACTGCTGAGCGCTTTTCCAGCTGGCAGGTGGTGCGCGGCGACTTGGCGCGGGGACGGTCATCCAGACCACGAAGCGGTGGGGCGAGCCGCCGCTGCGGCCGCCGCGCAGACGGGGACAGTGCTTATCGAGTATCCAGTGTGGATGTGGCATTGGGCCAGTCCGGGCGATGCGGCGGTGCCCTGGGACCGCGCCCGCCGAGTCGAGCTAGCCGATGCCGCGATACGCACTAAAGCATCTGCTGCACAATCATTTTCGAGTCAACTTCGGTCGTCGGCCGACGCCGATGCGGTGTTGCCGCCTCCGGTGCTGGAGCGGTTGCTTGCGGTAGGGGAGGTGGTTTTCGTCTGAGCAGGCTTCCGGACGACTATTTCGACCAGCTGTACTCGCGGACGGCTGATCCATGGGACCTCGGTTCCCGTTGGTACGAGGAACGTAAATACGCGATCACGCTGGCGTCGTTGCCGCGGCAGGGCTACCGGCATGCGTTCGAGCCCGGCTGTTCGATCGGTGTACTGACCACGCTGTTGACTGATCGCTGCGCCCACGTGACCGCCACCGACGTCGTTGCAGCAGCCCTGCAGAGTGCACAGCACCGACTCGACGACGCAGGCCGTGGCGCCCGAGTGACGCTGCTGCAACAGTCTTTGGACGAACCGTGGCCGCCGGGCCCGTTCGACCTGCTGGTGCTCTCCGAAGTCGGCTACTACCTTGCGCCCGACGCGCTGCGCCGTGTTTTGGATCGTGAATGCCCGCGCTTGACGGCAGGCGCGACGGTGGTCGCCGCGCATTGGCGCCATCGCGTCGACGACTATCCGATGACGGGCGATCGCGTCAACGAGATCGTCGCCGATACCACCGGATTGCATTCGATCGCCAGTTATCGTGACGGCGATGTTGTTATCGACGTCTTCGACACGGCTGACGATGCGTCCGTGGCCGCCCGTACCGGCGTGCCGATCGCATGAAATCGTTCGATCTAGAGCGGGATTGGCGCGTGCCGCCGAATTAGGTCTTCGCCCCGGTCATAGTCGTCGTCGACGTTGTTGGTCAGAACGCCGACAGTCGCGCCGTCGGCTTCGTACCAGACGGTGAAGCCGTCGCCGTGGTCGACAAGCCTGGCGCGCTCGAACCCGTCGCCCCACGCGTGGTACTTCAACGTTGCCTCGCCGATGGTTGTCCAAAAGCCCGGCACGGCGTCCCATTGTCTGGTCTGCCCCGCAGCGCACGCGCCCGCGATCTCGCCCTGATCGAGTGCGTCCTGCCAGTGTTCGACCGCCACCGGCCTGTCGGCGAGGCTGTTGTACGCCAGAGCGACATCGCCTGCGGCATAGACATTGTCGACGGAGGTCCGCATGTGTGTGTCGACGACGATTCGCCCGTCGCTGGTCTTGATGCCGGCCCCATCGGCCAACGCCGACTGCGGCTGGATACCGGTCGCCGCAAGGATCAGGTCGCAGTTGATCGTTACCCCATCGTCGAGACGGACTGCTCCATCGCGAAGGCTGTTGACGGCTACCGATCCGACATAGCGCGCTCCAGCTGCGCTGAGCAGACGTGTGATGCGCTCGCCGGCGTCTAGGCCCAAACGCTTGACCTGGGGCGCTCTATCGGGAGCGACGAGCGTGGTCGCAACCCCGCGCATCGCCAGAGACGCCGCCGCTTCACAGCCGATGAAGCCGGCACCGATCACCACGGCAGAATCAGCTTTCGTTGCGGCGTTGCGCAGCGACTCCGCGTCACGTAGCGACCGCAATTGGAGTGCTTTTTCGCCGCCGGGCACCGGAAACGGCGATGGTTTGGCGCCGCACGCCAGCACCAGCCAACGGTAGGGATATCTCTGCCCACCAGCCGTCACATGGTGATCGACAACATCGATCGTGTCGACACCGACAGTGTGGATCAACTCGATCCCGTGTTCGTCGAACCACTCGGCCGGATGCAGCCAGGTATCGGCGATCTCGGCGTCGCCGCGCAAGAATTCCTTGCTGAGCGGAGGTCGAGCGTACGGCAGCGCGGGATCGTCGGTCAGGATGCGAACCGGGTCATCCGAATTGTGTTGACGAAAAGCCTCGGCCGCACTCACGCCTGCCGGGCCGCTTCCGATGATGATCAGTCCTGTCGAGTCCACGTTTGATCGGCTACCCGGGTTGGCGGGGGTTTACGCGGGGTCCGGCTCGATAAGGTGTCATGGCTGATCGTGCAGAACTGGAGGTGGTGACGGTGCCTGCTGCGCTGCGTCCTTCCACCGGCGCGGGTGTGCCGCTGTCGACGCTGGCCGCTGAGGTGGGCGCGATTCCCGCCGAGGGCAGCACCGAGTCGGATCTGCAGATCACTGGTGTGACGCTGCGCGCCCAGGATGTCCAGCCCGGCGACCTGTTCGCCGCACTGCCCGGCGCGACCACGCACGGCGCCCGGTTCTACGGCGAGGCGGTCGAAAGCGGTGCCGTCGCGGTGCTCACCGATGCGGCCGGGTTGGCGCAGCTGAACCGCGACGCCGGCACGGTGCCCGTCCTCGTACACCCCCAACCCCGCAGCGTGCTGGGCGAGCTCGCCGCCACGGTGTACGGGCGCCCGTCCGAGCACCTCGCCGTCATCGGCGTCACCGGAACCTCGGGCAAGACCACGACGACGTACCTGATCGAGGCCGGTCTGCGGTCGGCCGGGCGCTCGGTGGGGCTGATCGGCACGGTGGGCCTGCGCATCAACGGCGCCGACATCCCGAGCACGCTGACCACGCCGGAGGCGCCCGCCCTACAGGCCCTGCTCGCTGTGATGGCCGAGCGCGGCGTCGACACCGTGGTGATGGAGGTATCCAGCCACGCGCTGACCCTGGGGCGCGTCGATGGCGTTCGGTTCGCGGTCGGTGGCTTCACCAACCTGTCCCGCGACCACCTCGACTTCCACCCAACGATGGAGGACTACTTCGAGGCTAAGGAGCGACTGTTCGACCCGTCCTCGCCGCTGCACGCCCGGCGCGCGGTGGTGTGCGTCGACGACGAAGCCGGCCGTGCGATGGCCAACCGCGCTGAATCGGCGGTCACCGTGAGCGCGCAGGGCCGGCCCGCGGACTGGCGCGCCGAAGCGGTCACCGCGCAGGCCGGTGTGCAGGAGTTCACCGCGGTCGACCCGGCCGGTGTCCACCACCGGATGGGCATCGCGCTGCCCGGCGACTACAACATCGCCAATTGCCTTGTCGCACTGGCGATTCTCGACGCCGTCGGGGTTTCGCCAGAGCAGGCGTCGGCTGGCCTGCGGCACACCCACGTTCCCGGGCGGCTCGAGCAGATCGACCGCGGCCAGGATTTCCTAGCGTTGGTCGACTACGCGCACAAGCCGGGTGCGCTGCACGAGGTGCTGCGCACCCTGCGGCGACCGGACGGCCGACTGGGCGTGGTGTTCGGTGCGGGCGGTGACCGCGACCCGGGTAAGCGCGCCGAGATGGGCCGCGTCGCAGCGGAGTTGGCCGACCTGGTGGTGGTGACCGACGACAATCCGCGCAGCGAGGATCCGGCCGCGATTCGCCGCGAGATCCTTACCGGTGCAGCCGAAGCCGGCACCAACGCCGACGTGGTCGAGGTGGGGGACCGGCGTGCCGCGATCGACCACGCGGTCGCGTGGGCAGCTCCCGGCGACGTGGTGCTGATCGCAGGCAAGGGCCATGAAACCGGCCAGACCCGCGGCGGGCAGACCCACCCGTTCGACGACCGGGTCGAGCTTGCCGCCGCGCTCGAGGGGCGCGCGTGACCGCCGGCGACGATGCAGAGCGCAGCGATGAGGTGGGGGCACCTCCCGCTTGCGGGGGAGAGCGGCGGAGATGATCGACCTGACCGTTGCCCAGATCGCCGCCATCGTCGGCGGTGAACTGGCCGACATCTCAGCCGAGGCTGCCGCGGGCCTGCATGTCACCGGAACCGTCGAATTCGACTCTCGCAAAGTCACTTCCGGCGGGTTGTTTCTGGCGTTGCCGGGGGCCCGGGCCGACGGGCACGACCACGCGGCCTCGGCGGTGGCCGCCGGAGCGGTGGCAGTACTGGCCGCCCGACCGGTCGGGGTGCCCGCGATCGTCGTCGCTCCCGACGCCAAGCCGGCAGAAAGCGGCGCCGGTGTGCTCGAGCACGACACCGACGGGTCGGGTGCCGCGGTGCTGGCCGCGCTGGCCAGGCTGGCCGCGGCGGTGGCCCAAGAGCTGGTGGCCGGCGGGCTGACGATCGTCGGAATCACCGGATCTGCGGGCAAGACGTCGACGAAAGACCTGCTGGCCGCGGTGCTCGCGCCGCTCGGCGAGGTGATCGCGCCGCCCGGATCGTTCAACAACGAGCTCGGCCATCCCTGGACCGTGCTGCGTGCCACCCCCAGCACCGACTACCTGATTCTCGAGTTGTCGGCGCGCCACCCGGGCAACATCGCCGCACTGGCCGCGATTGCGCCGCCGGCCATCGGAGTGGTGCTCAACGTCGGCACCGCGCACCTCGGCGAATTCGGCTCGCGCGAAGCCATTGCGAAGACCAAATCCGAACTGCCGCAAACTGTTCCGCGATCCGGAGTGGTTGTGCTCAATGCCGACGATCCGGCGGTGGCGGCAATGGCCGAGGTGACCGCGGCGCGCGTGGTGCGGATCAGCAGGCAGAACCACACGGACGTGTGGGCCGGACCGGTGACACTCGACGAGCTGGCCAGGCCACAGTTCGC
>DASQRI010000112.1:0-15998 GCA_035642975.1 Mycobacterium sp. | reverse complement strand
GTCAGCGCATCGACGATGTCATCGAATACCGCAACGGGGAATTGGGTTAGCGCCGAGTCGACTTGGCTGAGTCCGGTCTGAATCGCGCCGTTGATCGTCGCCGAGTTTCCAGTGAGCAGAGCGTCGTCGATGTCGTAGCTGGCGAATTGCGGCGCCTCGATCAGGTTGCGGAAGTTGACGAATAGCTCTGTCGGCAATCCCGGGTCCTCTGGCACCGACGTCCCGTCCCAGCTGACCAGCGTCCAATCCCCAGGCGAGCCGTCCACCACGACTTGGCCGGTGTAGGGCAGCAACTCGCCGGTGTTGAGGAATTCCTGGAGCACAAGCGAGAAATCGGGGTTGTTGACGTTCATCAGCGTCCAGACCGCAATCGCGGCTTCATGAGAGAACAGCGCGTCCGTGACGTTGCCGGCGGCTGTCCCGACGCTGCCGTCGTAGATCGATTGCACGGCGCCGCTGAAGCTTTCGTCAAAGGCGACTCCGTTGGGGTCGACCGTGGAGCCCAGCTGCGGAACGAAGTCCAGTCCGAGCGTCCATAGGGCCGGCGCCAGCAGATAGAGAGCGCCGCCCAACGGGAGGTCCCCGACGTTCACCGGAATGCCTTCGAAAATGCCGGCGTCGATTTCGTTCAGCCCCGGCAGTACCTGGATCAGCAAATTCAGCGCCTCGGCCAGCGGCGTCGCGGTCTCCTGGGACCTGATCATCGCCGATGCGTAGATGTCGTCGATTCCGCTGCCCGACAACACATTAACGAGGGCCTGCGCCTGCTGCTCGCCGGTATCGGTGAGCTCAGGGCCGGGCACCAAGGTGTTGACCACGGTCATGTCGCCGGACTCGCCGTGCCGGACGAAGTCCAGCACGATCGACCCGTCGTCGGCCCAGGCCAGCGCCGAACCTACGGACATCAGCGCCATCGAGATCAGCCCGACGGTGACCAAGCGGAGCCGATTCCGATTACTCATCACCACCTCCCTGTGCCCCCGGACCTGTGAGGGCAATCTATCGCAGACGACCTCGCAGTTTAAGACGATTCACAGGCAGATTTAAGCCGGTTCACATACCACTAGCGGAATGATCCGGTCGGTGGCGTCCCGGTATCCGCGGTAGGGCGGATACATCCTGATCAACGGCGGCCAGTAGCGCGCACGTTCCTCGTCGGTGGCATCCCGGGCGGAAAGCCGCAGCCGGTCGGCACGGATTTGAACCTCGACGCTCGGATTCGCCTTGAGGTTGAGGTACCAGGTCGGGTTTTCGGCGCGGCCGCCGAACGACGCCGGCAGGATCACCCGGTCACCGTCGCGCAAATACAACGTCGGAGTGGTCCGCGGCTCACCCGATTTGCGTCCGGTGGTGGTCAGCAAAGCCGCCGGAAACCACAGCAGCCTGGCGCCGAGCCGGCCGTTGGTACGGCGGTAGACCCAAATATGCGCGCGAGCAAAGTATTTGAGCACTGCGGCGAGGAATCGCGAATTGCGAATCCACCGCCGCTGGGTCACGTCAGCGCGCGGGATCGCAGATGACGATTGGGATGGTCCGGTCGGTCCAGGACTGGTAGTCGTCGTAGGTCGGATACATCTTGACCAGCTGAGGCCAGTAGTGGGCGCGCTCCTCATCGGTGGCGTCGCGCGCGGTCAAGTCCAGGACCTCTTTTTTGATCTGAACCGAAACCTTATGATTGGCCTTGAGATTCAGGTACCACATCGGGTTCTTCTCGGCGCCGGCCTTCGACGCGGCGACGATCACCCGGTCACCGTCGCGTAGAAAATACAGCGGGCTGACTCGCGGCTGCCCGGTCTTGCGGCCGGTGGTGGTCAGCAGCGCGACGGGAATGTTCTGGAACGTGCTGCCCAGTCCCTCTCCGCCGCCGCGGCGGTACAGGAAGGTGTTCAGGCGAGACATCCATTTGGTGAAGAAGTCGGTGAACGGCGAGTTCAGATAACGTGGACGTGATTTCGAGGGCATGACGCCGATTCTAGGTGCGCTGGATGAACGGGTGGAACCGCACCCGGATGTGGTGGATCTTGCCGTCGTCGGTCGGGATCACGAAGGTCTCGTCCACCCGGGCAGCGACCCGCCTTCCACCAAGTGACGCCTTGGTCAACACGTGGTAGACCGCGCGCACCTCATCGCCGGCGATCGTGTACTCCGGCTTGGTAGTCGCCCCGATGACCCGATACTGCGGCCCGCGATTCAGGCTGCGCCGCAGGTGATTTCCGGATAACCCTGTCCTGATGCCCTGCTCGATCCGAATGCAGTTGGGCGCGAACGGGACCGCATCGCCGTTATGGGTGACCAGCGCATCGACGTAGGACTGGGCCGCGGCGATGCGGTCTTCGTCGGACGCAGTCATGAAACGGGGGCCACTAGATCCGCTCGATGATGGTGCCGGTCGACAGCGCGCCGCCGGCGCACATGGTGATCAGTGCGGTGCTCTGGTCCGTCCGCTCGAGCTCGTGCAGCGCCGTGGTGATCAGCCGGCTACCGGTGCTGCCCACTGGGTGGCCCAGGGCGATCGCGCCGCCGTTGACGTTCACCTTGTCCATGTCGGGGTTGTGCACCCGGGCCCAGGACAGCACCACCGACGCGAAGGCCTCGTTGATCTCGGTGATGTCGATGTCGCCCATCTTCATGCCGGCCTTCTCGAGCACCTTCGCCGTGGACTGCACCGGGCCGTCCAGGTGGTAGTAGGGCTCGGCGCCGACCAGTGCCTGGCTGATGATCCGGGCGCGCGGCTTCAGGCCCAGTGCCTTGGCCTTGTCCTCGTCCATCCACAACACTGCCGCGGCACCATCGGAGATCTGCGACGACGTGCCCGCGGTGTGGATGCCGCCGTCGAGCACCGGCTTGAGCTGGCTCAGCCCCTCTAGCGTGGTGTCCCGCAGACCCTGGTCGCGGCTGACCAGGTGCCGCTCACTGGTGGGTTGCTTCTGCTCGTCGAGCACCGGCGCCTCGATGGGAGAGATCTCCCGGTCGAAGCGGCCCTCGTCCCAGGCTCGCTTGGCGTGCAGCTGGGAGGCCAGCCCGAATGCGTCAATCTCCTCGCGAGTGATGCCGCGGCGCTTGGCGATCCGCTCGGCGGCGGTGAACTGGTCGGGCAGATCGATGTCCCACGATGCGGGTCGCAGGATGGTGCGGTCGGGCCCGGCGTTGGCGCCCAGTCCGACGCGGCTCATCGCCTCGATCCCGCAGGCGATGCCGATATCGATGGCACCCGCCGCGATCAGACCCGCGACCAGACCATTGGCCTGCTGGCCGCTGCCACACTGGCAGTCGACGGTCATCGCGCCGACGTGCTCGGGCAGACCGGCGACGAGCCAGCTCACCCGGGTGATGTTGTTGGACTGCTCACCGTACTGGGTGACGCAGCCGCCGACGATCTGCTCGACGTCGCCGGCGTCGATGCCGGCTTTCTCCACGAGAGCTTTCTGCGTGGCGCCGAGCAACTCGGTGGCGTGCAGTCCGGACAACCATCCGGCACGCTTGCCGATGGGGCTGCGGGTGGCTTCAACAATTACCGGGTTACCCATGCGGTCAGGCTAGAACACGTTTCATTACTCTGACAAGCGACGATGGTGACCTGCCTTTTATCTGCGCAAGAGGCGTGTTTTACTGGCACTAGAACACGTTGCAATTTAGGAGCGCATACAAATGGCACCCCCCAACATTCCCGCCGACTTCGACTTCCTTGACCCAGACGTCAACCTGGCAGGTCTGCCCGTCACGGAGCTCGCCGAGCTGCGCACGGCAGAGCCGATCCACTGGGTCGACATTCCGGGCGGCACGGGAGGGTTCGAGGACAAGGGATATTGGATCGTCTCCAAGCACGCCGACGTCAAGGAGGTGTCCAAGCGCAGCGACGTCTTCTCGAGCTGGTTGAACGGCGCCATTCCGACCTGGCCGCCGGAGATGAAGCGGGAGCAGGTCGAACTGCAGCGCAGCGTCATGCTCAACATGGACGCACCGCACCACACCCGGCTGCGCAAGATCATCTCCCGCGGGTTCACTCCGCGGGCCATCGGACGCCTGGAAGAAGAACTCGGCCAGCGCGCTCAGAACATTGCCAAGACCGCGGCTTCCGAGGGTAGCGGCGACTTCGTCGAGCAGGTGTCGTGCGAACTGCCCTTGCAGGCCATCGCGAGCCTGCTCGGTGTCCCCCAGGACGATCGCGACAAGCTCTTCCGCTGGTCCAATGAGATGACCGGTGGCACCGACCCCGAGTACGCCGACGTCGATCCCGCGCAGTCGTCGATGGAACTGATCATGTACGCGATGGCGATGGCCGACGAGCGGGGCAAGAATCCGACCGACGACATCGTTACGACCTTGATCCAGGCCGACATCGAGGGCGAGAAGCTCTCCGATGACGAGTTCGGTTTCTTCGTGGTCATGCTCGCGGTGGCCGGCAACGAGACCACGCGCAACTCGATCACCCACGGCATGATCGCGATGGCGAACAACCCCGATCAATGGGAACTGTTCAAGAAGGACCGCCCGTCGACAACGGCAGACGAGATCATCCGTTGGGCCACTCCGGTATCGGCGTTCCAGCGCACCGCCAACGAGGACGTCGAGTTGGCCGGTGTGCAGATCAAGAAGGGTCAGCGGGTGGTGATGTCCTACCGGTCGGCCAATTTCGACGAAGAGGTCTTCGAAGACCCACACACCTTCAACATCCTGCGCGACCCGAATCCCCATGTCGGTTTCGGCGGCACCGGCGCGCACTACTGCATCGGCGCGAACCTGGCCCGGATGACGATCAATTTGATTTTCAACGCGGTTGCCGACCAGATGCCTGACCTCAAGCCGATCTCGGAACCCGAACGGCTGCGGTCGGGTTGGCTCAACGGCATCAAGCACTGGCAGGTCGACTACTCCGGCTCGAGCCCGGCCGTCCACTGATGGATTTCACGCCAGACCCGGCGCAGCAGGCTGTCGCCGATGTGGTCACTTCGGTACTCGACCGGGACAACTCGTGGGAGGCGCTTGTCGCGGGCGGCGTGACGGCGCTGCCGGTTCCCGAACGCCTCGGCGGTGACGGCGTCGGCCTGCCCGAGATCGCGACGGCGTTGACCGAGATCGGTCGGCACGGGCTGATCGGTCCCGCGCTGGCCACCCTCGGGCTGGGGGCTGTGCCGCTGCTGGACTTGGCCTCCGACGATCAGCAGGACCGTTACCTGGCCGGCCTGGCCAAAGGTTCGGTGCTCACCGCCGCACTGAACGAACCCGGCGCGGCATTGCCGGAGCGGCCCGCGACGACCTTCGTGCACAGTCGGCTGTCCGGGACCAAAGTTGGTGTCGGCTATGCCGAAAAGGCGGAGTGGATGATCGTCACAGCCGACAGCGCGGCGGTCCTGGTGTCACCCAAGGCCGACGGTGTGCAACTGGCGAAGACCCCGACGTCTAACGGATCCGACGAGTACGTCGTGACGTTCTCCGATGTCGCGGTGGCCGAAGAGGATGTGCTGACCGGAGCGACGGCGCAGCGGGTCAACCAGCTGGCGCTGGCGGCGGTCGGTGCCTACGCGGCCGGGTTGGTAGCCGGCGCGTTGCGGTTGACCGCCGACTACGTGGCCAACAGGCACCAGTTCGGCAAGCCACTGTCCACCTTCCAGACCGTCGCCGCACAGCTCGCCGAGGTCTACATCGCTTCGCGGACCATCGATTTGGCGTCGACATCGGTGATCTGGCGACTCGCCGAAGGCCGCGATGCTGATGACGACCTGGACGTGCTCGGCTACTGGATTTCCTCGCAGGCTCCGCCAGTGATGCAGATCTGTCACCACCTGCACGGCGGCATGGGGATGGACATCACCTACCCGATGCACCGGTACTACGCCACGATCAAGGACCTGACCCGGCTGTTGGGCGGGCCATCGCTACGTCTCGACCTCCTCGGAGGCCGCCACCTGGTAGGGGCACAATGTTCATCGACCTGACCCCGGAGCAGCGACAGCTGCAAGCCGAACTGCGGCAATACTTCTCGAATCTCATCTCGTCCGACGAGATGAAGGCGATGGAAAAGGACCGGCACAACGAGGCATACCGCGCGGTGATCCGCCGGATGGGCCAGGACGGCAAGCTGGGCGTCGGATGGCCAAAAGAGTTCGGTGGCTTGGGTTTCGGCCCGGTCGAGCAGTCGATCTTCGTCAACGAGGCCCATCGAGCCGACGTCCCACTGCCGGCGGTGACGCTGCAGACGGTAGGTCCGACCCTGCAGCGGTTCGGCAGCGACCTGCAGAAGAAGAAGTTCCTACCGGCGATCCTGGCCGGTGAGGTGCACTTCGCGATCGGTTACACCGAGCCGGAGGCCGGCACCGACCTTGCGTCGCTGCGTACCGCGGCAGTTCGTCATGGCGACGAGTACATCGTCAACGGGCAGAAGATCTTCACCACCGGCGCCCACGACGCCGACTACATCTGGCTGGCCTGCCGTACCGACCCGGAAGCCGTTAAGCACAAAGGTATTTCGATCCTGATCGTCGACACTAAGGACCCCGGTTACTCGTGGACGCCGATCATCCTGTCCGACGGCGCCCATCACACCAATGCGACGTACTACAACGACGTGCGGGTGCCGGCCGAGATGCTGGTCGGTGAGGAGAACGGCGGATGGCGGCTGATCACCACCCAGCTCAACAACGAGCGGGTGATGCTTGGTCCGGCCGGCCGCACCGCCGGCATCTACGATCGGGTACACGACTGGGCGTCGAAGCCGGGCGGTGACGGCGTCACCCCGATCGACCACGACGACGTCAAGCGCGCGCTCGGCGAGATCTACGCGATGTGGCGGATCAACGAGCTGCTGAACTGGCAGGTCGCCGCCGGCGGCGAAGACATCAACGTGGCCGACGCCGCATCAACCAAAGTTTTTGGCACCGAGCGCATTCAGTACATCGGTCGGCTCGCCGAGGAGGTCGTCGGAAAGTACGGCAACCCCGCCGAGCCGGAGACCGCCGAGCTGCTCGACTGGTTGGACTCGCAGACCAAACGCAATTTGGTGATCACCTTCGGTGGAGGCGTGAACGAAGTCATGCGTGAGATGATCGCCGCCGCCGGCCTCAAGGTGCCGAGAGTGCCTCGATGACCGAAATGCGGGACGCGATCGAAGAGATCACCGCCACCGTCGTCGCCAAGCCCCGCGTAGGCCGGGATCCGGTGAACCAGCCGACGATCAACAACTGGGTGGAGGCCCTCGGGGACCGCAACCCGATCTACACCAACGAGGCCGCGGCGCGTGACGCCGGGCATCCGGGAATCGTTGCACCACCGGCGATGATTCAGGTGTGGACGATGTTCGGCCTGGCTGGCGACCGCCCGACCGACGACCCCATGGGCCCGATGATGAAGCTGTTCGACGACGCCGGCTATGTCGGCGTGGTCGCCACCAACTGCGAGCAGACCTACCACCGGTACCTGCGGCCGGGTGAGGAGGTCAGCATCGCATCCGAGATGCGCGACGTGGTCGGCCCGAAGCAGACCGCGCTCGGCGAGGGCTGGTTCATCAACCAGCACATCACCTGGCGCGTCGGCGACGAGGATGTCGCCGAGATGGCTTGGCGCATACTCAAATTCAAGCCGCGTGAGGCCGCCTCGACCGCATCGGACCCTGAGTTTCAGGTGCCTGCGGACCTGGACGCCGATGCGATGATGCGGCCGTCGGTGTCGCGGGACACCGCGTTCTTCTGGGAGGGCGTCAAGGCGCACGAGTTGCGCATCCAGCGGCTGCAGGACGGCAGCCTCCAACACCCGCCGGTACCCGCGGTGTGGCAGGACAAGGCGCAGCCGATCGACTACGTGGTGGCCAGCGGCAAGGGCACCGTGTTCAGCTTCGTCGTGCACCATGCGCCGAAGGTGCCCGGCCGCACGCTGCCCTTCGTCATCGCTTTGGTGGAGCTGGAAGAGGGCGTTCGCATGATGGGCGAGCTCCGAAACGTCGACCTCGCCGAGGTGAAGATCGGATTCCCTGTTCGCGCAACCTATATCGACTTCCCCGCCGGTGAGAGTGGGCCGGAGTGGAGTCTCTACGCATGGGAGCCTGACGCATGAGCGCACCGGTCATCGAGGCGGGAACGAAGTTGCCCGAACTCAAGCTCTATGGGGATCCCACGTTCATCATTTCGACGGCCTTGGCCACCCGGGACTTTCAGGACGTGCACCACGACCGCGACTTGGCTCAGGCCAAGGGGTCGAAGGACATCTTCGTGAACATCCTCACCGACACCGGTTTGGTCCAGCGCTACATCACTGACTGGGCCGGGCCGTCGGCGTTGATCAAGTCGATCGGGCTGCGGCTGGGTGTGCCGTGGTACGCCTACGACACGGTGACATTCAAAGGCGAAGTCACCGCGGTCGAGGACGGGCTGATCACACTGAACATCGTTGGCAGCAACAGCCTTGGCGACCACGTCATCGCCAACGCGACCTTGACTATCGGGGGTTCCGATGCCCGGTGATCTGTCCGGTAGGGCGGCCATCGTCGGCATTGGTGCCACCGACTTCTCGAAAGACTCCGGTCGCAGTGAGCTGCGGCTGGCGGCCGAGGCGGTACGGGACGCCCTGGACGATGCCGGCCTGAGTCCCGCCGACGTTGACGGGCTCACCACGTTCACGATGGATACCAACAAGGAGATCGCTGTCGCGCGGGCGGCTGGTATCGGCCAGCTGAAGTTCTTCGCGCAGACGCACTACGGCGGCGGTGCCGCGTGCGCGACCGTCCAGCATGCCGCGATGGCGGTGGCGACCGGGGTGGCCGACGTAGTGGTGGCATACCGGGCATTCAATGAGAGGTCCGGCATGCGGTTCGGCCAGGTGCAGACCCGGCTGGTGGGAGATGCCAGCGCCCAAGCGGATTCGACGGCGGCCGACAATTCGTTTTCGTACCCGCATGGGCTTTCCACACCGGCGGCGCAGGTGGCGATGATCGCTCAGCGGTACATGTATCTGTCCGGCGCGACCAGCCGGGACTTCGGTGTCATCTCGGTGGCTGACCGCAAGCATGCCGCCAAGAATCCGAAGGCCTACTTCTACGAGAAGCCGATAACCATTGAGGACCACCAGAATTCGCGGTGGATCGCCGAGCCGCTGCGTTTGCTGGACTGCTGCCAGGAAACCGATGGCGCGGTGGCGATCGTGGTGACTTCGGTTGAGCGGGCCAGGGACCTCAAGCATCGTCCGGCGATCATCGAGGCGGCGGCACAAGGCTCGAGCTCCGACCAGTACACCATGGTCAGCTACTACCGGCCCGAACTCGGTCTGCCCGAGATGGGGCTGGTGGGCCAGCAGTTGTGGCAGCAGTCCGGGCTGTCGCCGACTGATATCCAAACCGCGGTGCTGTACGACCATTTCACCCCGTTCACCCTGATTCAGTTGGAGGAGTTGGGATTCTGCGGGAAGGGTGAAGCCAAAGACTTCATCGCCGACGGTGCGGTCGAGGTGGGCGGGCGACTGCCCATCAACACGCACGGCGGGCAGCTCGGCGAGGCCTACATCCACGGCATGAACGGCATCGCCGAGGGAGTCCGCCAACTGCGGGGTACATCGGTGAACCCGGTGCCTGACGTCGAGCATGTGTTGGTCACCGCCGGTACCGGTGTGCCGACCTCCGGATTGATCCTGGGCTAGCTTTCCCGCTTCCCGCCGAACGTCACGTTAGCGCGACTGTCGCCCTCGAACGTCACGCTAACGTGACGCTGGGGATGAAGAGCCCGTGATGAAGTGACGCTCGCGTTGGTCGATGGAAATCTGCTGTCATGCGGGAGCCATTTGTCGGCAGCGAGGCGGTGGCCCGGGGCGACGTTATCGAGAGTGCCTTGAGAACTCGCTATGTCAAGTTGTTCCGCGACGTATACATAAGCCCGGGCGCCGAGCTGACACCACGAGTTCGGGCAGAAGCTGGATGGCTATGGTCTCGGCGCCGGGGGATCATCGCGGGACTGTCGGCCGCGGCGCTGCACGGTGCCAAATGGGTCGATGAACGTGCGCCGTTGGAGATCCTGCATACGAATCGAAATCCGAATCGGGGGTTATTGGTTCGCGGTGACCGCATCTCGGAGGACGAGTTCGAGCTGTTAGAAGGTATTCCAGTCACGAACGTGGCGCGGACGGCGCTCGATCTGGGTTGCTGGTACCCGACGGGCGACGCCGTAGCAGCGATCGATGCGCTGGTTCGTACCGTTGAACTCACGATGGCCGACTTTCAGATGCTCACCGAACGATATCCGGGACGACGAGGTATCTCACGGGCGCGGAAGGCGCTTGAGCTGGCAGATGGCGGAGCGCAATCGCCAAAGGAGACTTGGCTACGGCTCCTACTTATCCGGGCGGGCCTACCGCGACCGCTGACCCAGATACCGGTCCGCGACGAATTCGGTGACACCATCGCCTATCTGGATATGGGTTGGGAAGACGTTAAAGTAGCTGTCGAGTACGACGGTGAGCAACACCGGAATGAACGCGCGCAATACAGGTGGGACATCCGGCGGTTGGAAATGCTGCAGCGTCTCGGCTGGGTAGTCGTTCGGGTGGTCGCGGGGGATCGGCCCGCAGAGATCGTTGCCCGCGTGCGAGCCGCCTTGGCCCGGCGACCGTCACGGTAGCGTGACGGTCGAACGCCAGCGCCACGGTAGCGTGACGCTCGACCTGCGCGAAGAGCGCCAAACAAGGCTAGGCCGGAACCAGTTCTACGCCGCTGAGCACTACGGCGTCGTCACGGGCGGGCGCGGTGACGCTGGCCAGGAACCGGCCGTCTTCTTTCCAGACGGCGGCCTTCAACGTCTCGCCGGGATAGGCCACGCCGGTGAACCGCGCGCCGTAGGACCCGACAGCGGCGACGTCAGAATCGAGCAGCGCGTCGACGAGCGCCTTGCAGGTCATGCCATAGCTGCACAAACCATGCAGGATCGGTCGCGGAAAGCCTGCGGCAGCGGCAAATTCGGGATCGGAGTGCAGCGGATTGCGGTCGCCGCAGAGCCGGTAGAGCAACGCCTGCTGCGGCGACACCGGTATATCCAGTTCGAGGTCCGGCGCCCGGTCCGGTGCGGCGGTTGACGTCGATGGTCCACGGTCGCCGCCGAACCCGCCTTCGCCGCGGGCGAAGATCGAACGCCGTTGCGTCCACAGCAACGTCCCGTCCGGCGCGGTCACCCGGGTCTCGGACCAGATCACGGCGGCTTTGCCCTTGTCCCAGATGTCGGTGAACCGGGTGACGGCCGTCGCGGAACCGGACGGCGGCAACGGCGCAGGCGCCGTCACTTGCTCGCTGGCATGCAGAACCTTGCTCAGCTCGATGTCGATACCGGGAAACTGCACGGTCGGTGGCTTGGTGGCGTGGAACGTGGCCGCCACGTTGCCGAACGTCGGCAGCACCTGCGGGGTGTCGTCGACCAGGTAGCGCAGCTCGTGAGGGTCCATCGGGTCGGCGCCCGCCCCCAGCCCGAGGTGATAGAGCTGGACATCGCTGCTGCTCCAGGAGAATTCGATCGGATCCAGTTCGGCGGCCAGCGCGACTTGGGTGTTGATGGGCATGTCAGTTACCTTTCGGCTCCGCCGGCTACGTGCAGTGCGGCCAGGTAGCCGAAGGTCATCGCGGGGCCGATGGTGCCGCCGGGACCCGGGTAGGTATGTCCCATCACCGGGGAGCTGACATTGCCTGCCGCGTAGAGGCCTTCGATGATACTGCCGTCGTCGCGCAGCGCGCGGCCATGCACATCGGTGCGGATGCCGCCCTTGGTGCCCAGGTCGCCGGGCACCATCTTGGCGGCGTAATACGGCGGATGACTGATCTCGCCCAGATTCGGGTTCGGCTTGTTGGTCGGGTCGCCGTAGTACCTGTCATAGGCACTCTCGCCGCGGTGATAGTCGGCATCGACACCCGAGCGCGCAAAGCCGTTGAAACGCTCAACCGTCGCGGCGAACTGATCGGCGGGGAGGCCGGCCTTGGCGGCCAGCTCCTCCAGCGTGTCGGCCTGGACGATCACGCCCGAATCCAGCCATTTGCGCGGAATCCGCTGTCCAGGTTGCAATCCCGCAAAGATGTACCGGTTTCGGTATTGTTCGTCGAACACCAGCCAAGCCGGAATGTTCTCACCCGGACCCGGCCCTTGGCCGTACTCGCCACCGTACATGTGGTGGCACGCCTCGACGTAGGGCATGGACTCGTTCATGAACCGCTGGCCGGACATGTTGACGATGATGGAGCCGGGTGAGTTGCGTTCCGACAACGCAAACCATGGCGCGCCGACCAGTGGGACCGTCGGCCCCCACCACGCGTCCTCCATGACGTCGAGCGCCGCACCGAGCTTTTCGGCGGCAACGATGCCGTCGCCGGTGTTGGCCTTCGCGCCGACTGTCCACTCGGTGGTGATCGGCGCCCGCTGGTACTTGACCCGCATCTGCTCGTTGTGTTCGAATCCTCCGCTACCGAGAATCACCGCTTTTCGGGCCCGAATAAGTTGCGGCTCAACGGCTTCCGGCTTCTCAGTATCGCGCACGTAGACACCGCGGACCGCGCCGTCCTCGACGTAGAGGTCGGTCAGCGCGGTGTTGAGCTCTACCGGGACGCCGAGTTTGCGCAGCCCGATGCGAAGCGGCGCGATCAGCGCGCGTCCCATGCCGACCAGGTTCTGGCCGGTCGCCTTCGCCCACATGGTGCGGGCGCCGACCTTGAGGCTGCGCAGCACGCCGCGCGGATGGCGCTTGAGCTGGTTCAATCGCACGTAGTCCTGTTGCATCACAACGACATTGAGCGGAACCTTGCCATAAGGCGGCTCCAGCCCGGGCAGATCGGGCCCGAGCTTCTTGGCGTTGAACGGCTTCGGCTCGATGGATCGGCCACCTGGCCGGCCGCCCGGGGCCTCGGGGTAGTAGTCGGCGTACTGCGGCACCCAGCACATCTTCAGTGGCGTGTGCTTCAGCACGAACGACAACATCTCGGGTCCACGCTCGAGATAGGCGTCGATGCGCTGCGCTTCGACGATGTCACCGATGATGCCGTGCAGGTAGGTGCGTGCCGCTTGTGGCGTGTCCTTGACGCCGTCGCGCTTGAGCACCTCGTTGTTGGGAATCCACACACCGCCGCCCGAGCGCGCGGTGGAGCCGCCGTAGTGCGCGGCCTTCTCGATGACTATTGTCGAAAGACCCCGGTGGGCGGCAGCAAGGGCAGCAACCATGCCGGCGCCGCCGCTTCCGACCACGACGACGTCGAACTCCTGAGCTGTCATGTAGAACACGTTATAGAATTGCCGGGGCCGGGCGCTACTGCCCCGGTCACACGAACGAGGGGACTTCGGCTAAATGATCCCGGTAGCCACCCGCGATGAGCTGGCCGCCGATCTCGCGGAGGCCGAGCGGAGCCGTCAGCCGATCGCCCCGTTGACGGCCGGGCACCCCGAAATCGACGTCGTCGACGCCTACGAGATCCAGCTGATCAACATCCGCCAGCGGGTCGCCGAGGGGGCCCGGGTGGTGGGCCACAAGGTGGGCCTGTCGTCGTTGGCGATGCAGCAGATGATGGGTGTCGACGAACCGGACTACGGGCATCTACTCGACGAGATGCAGGTCTTCGAGGACACCCCGGTCAAGTCGGCCAAGTATCTCTATCCGCGGGTGGAGGTCGAGGTCGGTTTCATCCTGGCCCACGATCTGCCAGGTGCGAACTGCACCGAAGACGACGTCCTCAAGGCAACCGAAGCGCTGGTGCCGTCCATCGAGCTGATCGTCACCAGGATCACCGACTGGAAGATCGCGCTGTGCGACACCATCGCCGACAACGCCTCCTCCGCCGGTTTCGTGCTCGGCGCGGCGCGGGTCGCGCCGGCCGACATCGACGTCACCAAGATCGACGCGGTGTTGACCAACAACGGCCAGGTGGTGGCCGAGGGGTGCAGCGACGCGGTGCTGGGGAATCCGGTCACCGCGGTGGCGTGGCTGGCCCGCAAGGTGGAAAGCTTTGGGGTGCGGCTTCGGGCCGGTGACATCGTGTTGCCCGGCTCGTGCACCCGAGCCATCGACGCGCCTCCGGGCAGCAACTTCGTCGCCGATTTCGACGGCCTCGGGGCCGTCCGGTTGTCTTTCGAGTAAAGGAGCTTCGATGCCTACAAAGGCAAGCGTTGCCATTGTCGGTTCGGGCAACATCAGCACCGACCTGCTCTACAAACTGCTGCGCTCGGAGTGGCTGGAGCCGCGCTGGATGGTGGGCATCGACCCCGAAAGCGAAGGCCTGGCCCGGGCTCGCAAGCTGGGTTTGGAGACCACCCACGAAGGCGTCGACTGGCTGCTGGCGCAGTCCGAAAAACCTGACATGGTGTTCGAGGCGACCAGCGCGTACGTGCACCGGGACGCGGCGCCGAAGTACGAGGCCGCCGGAATCCGGGCCATTGACCTGACGCCGGCCGCGGTGGGCCCGGCGGTGATCCCGCCGGCTAACCTGCGTGAGCACTTGGACGCGCCGAACGTCAACATGATCACCTGCGGCGGGCAGGCGACGATTCCGATCGTCTACGCGGTGTCGCGGGTCGTCGAGGTTCCCTACGCCGAGATCGTCGCGTCGGTGGCTTCGGTGTCCGCGGGCCCGGGCACCAGGGCCAACATCGACGAGTTCACCAAGACCACGTCGCGCGGCGTCGAGGTGATCGGCGGGGCCAAACGCGGCAAGGCGATCATCATCCTGAATCCGGCCGATCCGCCGATGATCATGCGCGACACCATCTTCTGCGCCGTGCCGGAGGATGCCGACCACGACGCGATCGCCAAATCCATCCACGACGTCGTCGCTGAGGTGCAGACCTACGTGCCGGGCTACCGGCTGCTCAACGAGCCGCAGTTCGACGAGCCATCGATGCACTCCGGCGGCCAGGCGCTGGTCACCACGTTCGTCGAGGTCGAGGGCGCGGGTGATTACCTACCGCCGTACGCGGGCAACCTCGACATCATGACCGCGGCGGCAACCAAGGTCGGCGAGGAGATCGCGAAGGAATCCTTGACTGCCACAGCCCAAGGAGCACAAGCATGACTTCTGACATCTTCTTCAACCCGATCTGGGACGTGCGGATGACCGACACGTCGTTGCGCGACGGTTCCCACCACAAGCGTCACCAGTTCACCAAGGATGAGGTCGGCGCGATCGTCGCCGCGCTGGACACCGCGGGCGTGCCGGTCATCGAGGTGACCCACGGTGACGGGCTGGGCGGTTCGAGCTTCAACTACGGCTTCTCCAAGACACCCGAGCAGGAGCTGATCAAGCTCGCCGCCGAGACCGCCGAAGAGGCCAAAATCGCGTTCCTCATGTTGCCCGGGGTGGGCACCAAAGAGGACATCAAAGAGGCCCAGAGCAACGGCGGGTCGATCTGCCGCATCGCGACCCACTGCACCGAGGCGGACGTGTCGATCCAGCACTTCGGTCTGGCCCGTGAGCTGGGGCTGGAAACCGTAGGGTTCTTGATGATGTCGCACACCATTCCGCCCGAGAAGCTGGCCGCGCAGGCGCGCATCATGGCCGACGCTGGTTGCCAGTGCGTGTACGTGGTCGATTCGGCCGGAGCTTTGGTCCTCGAGGGGGTAAGCGACCGGGTGGCGGCGCTGGTCGCCGAACTCGGCGACGACGCCCAAGTCGGTTTCCACGGTCACGAGAACCTCGGGCTGGGGGTCGCCAACTCGGTGGAGGCCGTGCGGGCCGGCGCCAAGCAAATCGACGGCTCGTGCCGCCGCTTCGGTGCAGGTGCGGGCAATGCCCCGGTCGAGGCGCTGATCGGGGTTTTCGACAAGATCGGCGTCAAGACCGGGATCGACTTCTTCGACATCGCCGACGCCGCCGAAGAGGTCGTCGCCCCCGCGATGCCGGCCGAATGCCTGCTGGACCGCAACGCCCTGATCATGGGCTACTCCGGGGTGTACTCGAGCTTCCTCAAGCACGCCATCCGTCAGTCCGAGCGCTACGGAGTTCCGGCCCACCAACTGTTGCACCGGGCCGGCCAGCGCAAACTGATCGGCGGTCAAGAAGACCA
>DASQRI010000111.1:0-3515 GCA_035642975.1 Mycobacterium sp. | reverse complement strand
GTCATGCGGCGGGCCGACGGAAACCCGATCAATGTACTCGTGGTCGATGACGAACCCGTCCTCGCCGAGATGGTGTCGATGGCGCTGCGTTACGAAGGCTGGAACATCGCCACCGCAGGCGATGGGGCGGCGGCGCTGGAGTCCGCCCGGTCGCAGCGGCCGGACGTAGTCGTTCTCGACGTGATGCTGCCCGATATGAGCGGGCTCGACGTCTTACGGAAACTGCGCGAAGAGAACCCACAGCTACCGGTACTGCTGCTGACGGCGAAGGACGCGGTGGAAGACCGCATCGCCGGCCTTACCGCCGGTGGCGACGACTACGTCACCAAACCGTTCAGCCTGGAAGAGGTGGTGCTGCGGCTGCGTGCACTGCTGCGGCGTACCGGCGTGACGACGGAAGACAGTGGTGCGCAACTCATCGTCGGTGATCTGGTGCTCAACGAGGACAGCCATGAGGTGTCCCGCGGCGGCGAGCCAATTGCGTTGACGTCCACCGAGTTCGAGCTTCTGCGCTTCATGATGCGCAACTCCAAGCGGGTGCTGAGCAAGGCGCAGATCTTGGACCGGGTGTGGAGTTACGACTTCGGCGGCCGATCCAACATCGTCGAGCTCTATATCTCGTACCTGCGCAAGAAGATCGACAGCGGGCGCGAGCCCATGATCCATACCCTGCGCGGCGCCGGCTACGTCCTCAAGCCCGCCCGTTAGCATGGGGCGGACTTGGTCCCTTCGGTTTCGGTTATTGGTCGGACAGGTCGTCGTACTCGCCATTGTGTGCGTCGGGATCGGCGCGGTGACCGAACTCGCGCTCTATCGATATTTGGTGGGACAGCTCGACAGTGACGTGCACGAGGCGTCGCAGCGTTCGGTGCGGATCTTCAGCGAACCGCCGTCGGCGCCGTGGCGGCATCACTTGCGGCCATTCCCGCGGCCCGGCCCGGGGCCGGTCTTCCTGGACGCCCCCGGCCAGCCGGTCGGCATGGTCGCGGCCGTGCTCGGCAGCGACAGGTCGATCGAGGCCGGCTACCTGACCACCGCCGGGGCGCGCGCCGCATTGACCGACGCAGCCACGGCCGAACTGGGCGCGCTACCGATCAACCGCTCGCCGGTGACCCGAGATCTCAACGGCCTGGGCCGTTATCGCGTGGTTGCCGCGCGCGCCCGGCATAGCGGCGACATCGTCATCACCGGTCTGCCGATGTCCAATGTGGACGCCACGATGATCCGCGTCCTGCTGATCTTTGCGGTGGTCACCGTGATTGCCGTAGCGGCCGCCACCACCGCCGGCATCGTGATCATCCGGCGCGCCTTGGCGCCGCTGCGTCGGGTGGCCCAAACCGCCACGGAGGTCGTCGATTTGCCGCTGGACCGCGGCGAAGTCGCCCTGCCGGTGCGGGTGCTCGAGTCGGACGCCAACCCGCGAACCGAAGTAGGGCAGCTCGGTTCGGCGCTGAACCGGATGCTCGACCACATCGCGGCCGCATTGTCGACGCGGCAGGCCAGCGAGACCCGGGTGCGCCAATTCGTCGCCGACGCCAGCCACGAACTGCGCACGCCGCTGGCGGCAATCCGCGGATACACCGAGCTGGCACAACGAGTGGGCGACGACACCGATGCGGTCACCCACGCGATGAGCCGCGTGCATTCCGAAACCGAGCGGATGACCCACCTCGTCGAGGATTTGCTGCTGCTCGCCCGCTTGGACTCCGGGCGTCCGCTGCAACGCGAGCCGGTGGACCTTTCCCGGGTGGCCGTCGACGCGGTCAGCGATGCGCACGTCGCCGGCCCGGATCAGCAGTGGGAGCTCGACCTACCCGAAGAGCCGGTGATGGTTTCCGGCGATGCCGCGCGGCTGCATCAAGTGCTGACCAATCTGCTGGCCAACGCCCGCGTTCATACCGGTCAGGGAACCGTCGTGACCACTCGATTGGACTCTGACGCAACGCATGCCGTGTTGAGCGTCTGCGACAACGGGCCGGGGATCCCCGAGCAGCTGCAGTCGGAGGTATTCGAGCGGTTCGCCCGCGGCGACACCTCCCGATCCCGCAAAGGCGGCAGCACCGGGCTGGGGCTGGCGATCGTCTCGGCCGTGGTCAAAGCCCATCACGGCACAATCACGCTCGATAGTGCGCCGGGGCACACCGACTTCACTGTTCGGTTGCCGCTCAGCGCTGACGTGTAACTTGCCTTCTCACCTGACGACGGCGACGCCGGGTCGTCGCTGTCGTCCCGGTGCGATTATCTAAGGACTAAGCCCTAGGGGCAGGTGACGTCGATCTCGAAGGATTTGTTCACGGGTTGCATCGGGTTGGACATGTCCACCCCGGTCGCGTTCCCGCTGATCTTGAAGGCGCTGCCGTCCTTGGTCGCGCTGGCGTTGCCCTGGCCGGTACCCGGGGTGTACCCGAGCGTCACGCCGTTGACATTACCCAGCCCGACTGACTTCACCGCAGGCGGATTGGCGTCGATCAGCACCGCACCGATGCCGGTCTGTGCCCCACCGATGGCGATGTTGACGTTGCCGGCCGCGGTGGTGCAGGCGACCGTGCCTTGGATGTTCTGCTCCTTGCCGTCAATGGTGACCTTCGCCGTCGAGGTGCCACTCGAGCCGGCTGCGGCCGCAGTGCTCTGACCCGACGAGGAGCCAGAGCTGCTCGTCGACGACTTATTGCTCGAACAGCCAGACAGACCCACGACGACGATCGCCGTCGCTGCTGCAGCGATCGTTACTGAACGCTTCACCCGGTACTCCTTTGTTGTTGTGGCGGCCCATCGCCGTTGACGGACCGTTTCGGAAGTATGCAGCTTTGCTGGAATCGCGGGTTGTGAATTCGCCAAAATTTAAGCTGCCTGTTGAAGCGGCCTGACCCCACTTCAGCAGACATTTGCCAGCCGCTTTCCGATGGGGTGGATCTGTTCCGGCGCGGCCGAATTGGTGGCAGTGTTCGGCGCGTGGACAACAAGCCTCCGACAGCCGTCATCACATCCGCACAGCAGAATCGCCGGTTGCCACTGGACGACACAGCCGATTTCGCCGACGCCGACCGGGGATTCATTGCGGCGCTGACGCCCTGCGTCGTCAAAGCCGCCGACGGGCGGGTGGTGTGGGACAACGACGCCTATTCGTTCGTCACCGGAGACGCACCGCCATCGGTGAACCCCAGTCTGTGGCGCCAGTGCACGTTGACCGCCAAACAAGGTCTCTACGAGGTCGTGCCGGGCATCTACCAGGTTCGCGGACTGGATCTCTCCAACATCAGCTTCGTCGAGGGCGACACCGGTCTCATCGTCATCGACCCATTGGTCTCCACCGAGGTGGCGGCCGCAGCGCTGCAGCTGTATCGCACGCACCGCGGCGACAGGCGGGTGGTCGCGGTCATCTACACCCACAGCCACGTCGACCATTTCGGCGGCGTGCTGGGGGTCACCTCACAGGCCGACGTGGACGCCGGGCGGGTCGCAGTGCTGGCGCCCGAAGGGTTCACTGAGCACGCCGTCCAAGAGAACGTCTATGC
>DASQRI010000110.1:0-3939 GCA_035642975.1 Mycobacterium sp. | reverse complement strand
GCGCATGGCCGGCACGGTCGCGTCGTACTCGTAGAGCGCCTCCATGTGTTGGTTGCGCTGGATTTCGCCGCCGCCGCAGATGGTCACCATGCTGCGCATCGGCAGCACCGGAGAATCCGACGTGGCGTCGGTGAGCAAGTTGATGGCGCCCATCGAATTGCCGATGAAATGGGCCGAGTCGATGGCCAGCTCGGCGCAGAAGCGGGCGATATGGCGGATTCGCATCCCGCGGCCATCGTTGAAGTCGATGACTTTTGCCGATTGCCCGAAGCCCAGCATGTCGGGTGCCAGCACCCGATACCGGACGGCGAGCGCCGATATGGTTCGCTCCCAGCCGATTTCGGCGCTGGCGCCGAATTCGCCACCGTGCAGCAGGACGATCGGGTCGCCGGCACCGGCCTCCAGGTAGCTGGTGACCAGACCCTCGACCACCGCGATTCTGCGTCGAATGTCCATGGGCACCCCTACTTGATGGCGATGGGATTCACGGGAGAGCCCACCGCACCAACGATTCTCAACGGCGGAGCGACGAGCTGAAACTCGTACACCCCGTCGGCCGCGCAATCGGCCGCCAACGCGGTGAGATCCCAGTACTCCCCGAGCATCAGCCCCATGTCCCGTAGGCACAGCATGTGCATGGGCAGGAACGTTCCATCAACGCCGGATATCGGGTCCTCGACCATCAGGTTGTCGGCGGCCACGGCCGCGATCTCGTGATCGTGCAGCCAGGAGGCACACCGCCAGTCCAATCCCGAACCGGGCTCGCCTCCATTGCCGGTCTCCAGAAATCTTGCCCACCAACCGGTTCGGACCACGACGATGTCGCCGCGCCCGACCGTAACGCCCTGAGATCGGGCGACGTCGTCGAGCTCGGCCGGGGTGATCGGATTCCCGAGCTCGAGAAAAGTCTCCACACCGCGATGGCGGACGACATCCAGTAGCACGCCACGCGAGGTGATGCCCTTGCCATCGACCTTGTCGATGCCGCAGTGGAACGCGCCGAGGCTGGTCACCGAGTCCGCCGGGAAGCCATTGTAAAGCTGATCGTCGTAATAGACGTGAGAGAGCGCGTCCCACTGGGTTGCCGCCTGCAGCGGCATGATGATCATGTCGTCGTTGAAACGAAACGGATTGTCCTGGAAATATTTCCCGAGCTCTTGTGCGCCCGGGTTGCTAGCCCACTCCGAACCGTAGCGAGCCAGCGCAGTTACGTCGCCGCCGTCCACCGTCATCACATGGATCGGGTTGTGCCGGAATTTGAAGGCGCCCTGCGGTCCCGACGACCCGAAGTCCACCCCGAGCGGAAACACCTTGCCGTGCTTGACCAGACTGGCTGCGTGGGCGACCTTGTCCGCGGTGATGAAGTTCAGCGTGCCGAGCTCGTCGGCATCTCCCCACCGTCCCCAGTTGCTGACCTCGCCGGCGACTCGGCGAAAGTCGGTCATGCCGGCCACAGGGCCTGCCCTTCGTCGAGTTCGCGCGCCACCGCGGCGCCGATGTTGCCGCCGTCGACCCAGAGCACCTGGCCCGAGATGTAGCTGGCGGCTTTGCTATTCAAGAACACCAGAGCCGCTGCCTGCTCGGCCGGATCGGCGACCCGGCCCAGCGGTTTGGGGATGTCGTCGAGGTACTGCTGGCCGTAGGCCGTGCGCAGCTGGTCCAGAATCGGGGTCTCGGTGACACCCGGCCCGGTGCAGTTGATGCGAATACCGTTGGCACCGAGCGAAGTGGTCTTTGCCATGGTGTAAAGGATGATCGCTTCCTTGGACAACCGGTAGCCCCCGTCGGCCAGCGCGTCGGGATGGCGCCGGCACCAGTCGATCCCCTCGGGCATCGTGCGGGTGTTCAGCAGCCCGCCGACAACCTGTTGGTGCTCGCGATACCCGGCTGCCGCCAGCGAGGACACACTCGCGATGGACGATCCGGCCGGCATCTTCTCCAGCAGCGCCTCGGTCAAGTGCCGTAGGCCGAGGAAGTTGATCGTGACGACGAGCAACGGATCGCCGACCCCGGAAGAGACGCCGGCGACGTTGAACAGCGCATCGACTTGCCCGCCAATGGATGTCACGGCACGGTCGATGGATGTCGGGTCGGTCAGGTCAAGCGAAAAAAACTCTGCGACATCGACAGTGGGCGGATTCTTGTCCAGTCCGACGACTTCGGCTCCGAGCTCGCCGAGTTGCCTGACGACATGGGCTCCGATGCCTGACGCACAACCGGTCACCACCGCGCGGCGACCCGCGTAACGCCACAGCTCGTCGATCTGTGCCAAAGTGTCAGGCAACTTCCGCTATCACGACTGCTCTGCTTTCTGGTCTTTCGCACGCTGCGCGGCCTGGACGCGACCTTCGTTGATTTCGGCCATGGCTTCTGGGATCTCGCTCGCGGTGAACTTCCCGCCGCGACCGGTGGGCAGTCCGCCGAAAGAGTAACCCTCGTCGAATCTCGGCGCGGTCGACTCCTGGCGACGCGCCTCGATCTTCTCGATCACCGGCTCGAGCCGCTTCTTCTTGTCGGCGACCGCTTTGGCGTCGCGTTCGATGAATTCCGGTAGCACCTCTTTACCCATCAGCTCCAGGGATTCCATGGTGCCTTCGTGGCTGCGCGGGTTGAGCAGCAAGATGATCTCGTCGACGCCGCTCTCCTCGTAGCCGCGGAGGAACTCCCGTACCGTGGCCGGCGAGCCGATCGCGCCACGGCCGGGACCATAGGCCAGCGTCGGATCCTTCTCGCATTCCTCGAGATAGCGCTTCCAGACCCCGGTACGTCCGGGCGTGTGCACACCGGTCATGTAGTAGTGCATGATCCCGAAGGAGAAGAAACCGCCACCCATCCCGAGACGTTCGACGGCCTGTTCATCGGTCTTGGCCACCATCATCGACAGGTCACCGCCGATGGCAAGGACGTTCGGGTTGATCTGCGGGGTGATGGGAACGCCGCTCTCCTCGAGCTCCTTGTAGTAGCCGTTCACCCGTTCGGTCAGCGGACCGGGGCCGGTGTACGCGAAACTCAGTGCGCCGATGCACTTCTGAGCGGCCATCTGCACCGACGCCGGCCGGGTGCAGGCGACCCAAACCGGCGGATGCGGTTTTTGCAGCGGCTTGGGAATCACGTTGCGAGCGGGCATCTCGATGTGCTCGCCCTTGAAGCCGGTGAAGGGTTCCTCGATCATGCATCGGATCGCGACCTCCAACGCCTCTTCCCACTGAGCACGCTTGTCGGCGGGATCGATGTTGAAGCCCCCCAACTCACCGATCGAGGAGGATTCTCCGGTGCCGAACTCGACCCGTCCATCCGAGATGAGGTCAAGGGTGGCAATCCGTTCGGCGACCCGGGCCGGATGGTTGACAGCCGGCGGCAGGTGCATGATGCCGAATCCGAGCCGGATGTTCTTGGTCCGCTGACTGGCCGCCGCCAGAAACATCTCCGGCGCGGTGGAATGGCAGTATTCCTCCAGGAAGTGGTGCTCGGTCAGCCAGACCGTGGAGAAGCCCGCCTTGTCGGCCAGCTCGACCTCGTCGAGGCAATCCTTCAGCAGGACGTGTTCGTCGTCGGGCTGCCATGGGCGCGGTAGGGCGAATTCGTAGAACAATGAGATTTTCAACTGGTACCTCCCGGAACAATTGATTGAGTTGAGCTTTCGCTGACAAGGTGTTTCGTCGCGACGTAGCCGAAGGTCATGGCCGGCCCGATGGTTGCACCGGCGCCGGCGTAGCTGCGTCCCATTACCGCTGCCGAGGTGTTGCCGACGGCGTAAAGGCCGCGCACGGCAGCGCCGTCGGCGCGCAGCACCCGCGCGTATTCGTCAGTGCACAAACCACCTGAGGTGCCCAAGTCGCCGAGAACGACTCGAAAGGCGTAGTAGGGCGGTTTGCCAAGCGGATGCAAGTTGGGGTTGGGCAGGGTCGGGTCTCCGTAATAGTTGTCGTAAACGCTGTC
>DASQRI010000109.1:0-9053 GCA_035642975.1 Mycobacterium sp. | reverse complement strand
TTGGCGGTGTTTGCGATCTACCTGCTGGCTACCCGCCCGTTTCTGCGTGACGAGGATACCTAGAAATTTGCTGGCGGAGATCCGTGGCCGCGGGTCATCGAAGATACTCTCGGCGCACGCGCTGGAAAAGCCTTTTTATCTCCCGATTCGCAAAGCCGCTCGTTTGCCACAGACGCCTTGACCAGTGGTCGGTTGGCGGCAACAATATCGGGATGCCTCAAGAAGAGCGGGCGGTGATTTGCGACGTGGAGCGACGGCTTCTCGAGAAATACGCGGCTCTCCCCGCCGATCATGTCAGGGCAGTCGTGCGACACGCTTATGCGCAGTTTGGGAGCAGCCGGGTGCGCGACTTCATTCCGTTGTTAGTGGAGCGACGCGCCGACGAGGAACTCGAGGAGCTGAGCGTTTTGCGGCCGGATCTGGCGGCGGTAGCACTGGGCGATCTCGTTCTGGCAGGCTCCAGAACGATCGCGGTGGTCTAGCCGCCGGGCGCCGAGCAGAGCCGAGACGGTGACGGTGGTCGAGCGGGATACCTTGCTCGACGACGCCGACCACCGGCGGGGGGTTTCGCAGGGCCGGCACTTTCACGCTTTGTGACTTCCGTGAGACGGTGTTGTCCGCCGCGGAGAACAGCCCGGCGCTGGCCGAGAAACTCTTCCGATCGATGAATCTGGTTGACCCGCCGACCGACTACAGCCCGCTTCTCACTTAGGGCTGGGGCCGGATCTGGCGGCGGTTGCGTTCGCTGACCTCGGCGTAGCGGTCTGTGAGACCGTCGCGGTCCAGCGTCTGGGCACCGGCGATGGCCTGTTCAGCGGCCAGCGCCGGATCGGTGACCGTGGCGGCGCCGGTGACGTAGATTTCCTTGAGACCGGCCATGATTGGCGCAGGCACCTCGGCGATCTGGCCGGCCAGCTCGACGGCCCGGGGCAACAGTTCGTCGTGCGGGACGACCTCGGTGACCAGACCAATCCGTTCGGCGCGGGCGGCATCGATGACCTCGCCGGTCATCGACAGTCGGCGCGCCATCGCCGCGCCGACCAACTGCGGCAGCCGCGCCGTCATCCCGCCGCCGGGCAATATCCCGACGCGGGCGTGCGTGTCGGCGAACACGGCGCGCTGCGACGCGATGAGGAAGTCGCAGCCCAGCGCCATCTCCAATCCGCCGGTGAACACCGGGCCGTTCACGGCGCCGACGATCGGCGTGCGCATCTGGGCGGTTTGGCGGATGCAGCTCTGGGTCTGAAACTGCTCGAAGTAAACCGAGCCGAGCCGCGCGGCCGCTTTGAGGTCGACACCGGCGCAGAACGCCGGGTCGGCGCCGGTGAGCACCACCGCCTGCACCGACGGGTCGTCGTCAGCCTCGCATAGCGCGGCATACAGCGTCTCGATAAGCTGCGGGCTCAACGCGTTTCGCGCTTCGGGGCGGTTCATGGTGATCACCCGAACCGGGCCGGCATCGTCGCTGAGAACCAGCGTCGCCGTCATGTCAGGAACTGTGCGGCCTGCCGGACGAGATCCAGCAGCGGCTGGGGGAAGACACCCAGGCCGATGGTGACCGCCGCGCACACCGCGATGGCCGTTTTACTCCAGAAGCTGGGCATCACGACATGCACCTGGTCGGCGTGCGGCTCGGTGAAGAACATCAGCACGATCACCCGGACGTAGAAGTAGGCGGCCACCGCGCTGGCCATCACACCGATGATCACCAACGGAACCGCACCGCCCTTGGCCGCCGCCTGGAACACCGCGAACTTGCTGACGAATCCACTGGTCAGCGGGATTCCGGCAAACGCCAGCAGGAACATGGAAAAGAGCAGGCCCACAACGGGATAGCGCTGCCCCAGCCCCGCCCAGTGCGAGACCGTGGCATCCTCTTCGCCGTCGGAGCCGCGGATCAGGCCGACGACCGCGAACGCGCCGACCGTACTGAAGCTGTAGGCGACGAGGTAGAACATCGTCCCCGCGAGACCTGACGGGTTGTCGGCGATCACACCGGTGAGGATGAAGCCCACGTGCGCGATCGACGAGTACGCCAACATCCTTTTGACGTCGGTCTGGGTGACGGCGGTGACGGTGCCGACCGCCATGGTCAGTATCGCGATGGCCCACAGCACCGGTCGCCATTGATCGTGTAGCGGCGGGAGCGCCACATAGAAGACCCGCAGCAGCGCGCCGAATGCCGCGACTTTGGTCGCCGCGGCCATGAACCCGGTGATCGGGGTCGGCGCACCCTGATAGACGTCGGGAATCCAGGAATGGAATGGCGCTGCGCCGACCTTGAACAACAGGCCGACCGACAGCAGCGCAACGCCGATCAGAGCCGTCGAGTCGTTGGGTTTGCCCGCGAGCGACTCGGCGATACCAGGCAGCGACAGCGTGCCGGTCGCGCCGTACAGCAGCGCAACGCCGTAGAGGAAGAACGCCGACGAGAACGCCCCCAGCAGAAAGTATTTGACCGACGCTTCTTGGGAAAGCAAGCGGCGGTGACGGGCCAGGCCGCATAGCAGGTAGAGCGGCAGCGACAGCACTTCCAGCGCCACGAACATGGTCAGCAGGTCGTTGGCGGCCGGGAAAACCAGCATGCCGCCGACGGCCAGCATCGCCAGTGGGAACACTTCGGTCTGGGTTGCCCCGGCCCGCGCCGCCTCATGCTCGGCCGCACCGTCCGGCACCGCCGAAGCCTGCGGCGTAAAGGCATCCAATCCGGCCGGGACATGGGCGGTGGCCGTCGCGGCGCCCGGACCGGCGTCCGGGTTGTCGCCGCGGCGACGCTCGGCGAAAAAGACCACGGCGAGCACCGCGACCAGCAGGATGGCGCCCTGCAACAGCAGCGTCGGACCGTCGATCGCCAGCGCCTGCAGCACGGCGGTGCGTCCCGTCGGCGGAATCTGCCTGCCGACGATGACCACCGCGACGAACGCGGCAATCAGGCCGGCGAGCGCGAGCAGGACCTGAGCGCCGTAGCGGATTCGCCGAGGCAGGAACGCCTCCACCAGGACGCCGGCCACCGCAACACCGAACACGATGAATATCGGTGATAGCAGGCCATATTCGACGCTGGGCGCTGGCGCAGAAAGAGACGTCATCGATGCGGTCCTTCCGCCATTCCCGGTACGTGCGCGGTGCCTGGCCGCACGATCGGTGCGGGGTCATGCTGACCGATGGTGGTCATGGTGTTGCTCACCGCGGGATCGATGATCTCCAACACCGGCTTCGGGTAGATCCCGAGCACCAGAAGCAACGCGATCAGCGGTGCGACGACCAGGATTTCGCGCGGCACCAGGTCGCGGATCCGTTCGTTACCCTCGGCGACGGGGCCGGTCATCACCCGTTGGTAGAGCCACAGAATGTAGATCGACGAGAGCACCAGCGCGGTGACGCCGAACGTCGCCGCCAGCCAATAGCGGTTGTAGGCGCCGATCAACACCAGGAATTCGCTGACGAACGGCGCCAACCCCGGCAGCGACACCGTGGCCAGGCCCGCCACCAGGAACGTTCCGGCCAGCACCGGGGCCACCTTCTGGACGCCGCCATATGCGGCGATCGACCGGGTGCCGCGCCGCGAGATCAGGAATCCGGCGATCAGGAACACCGCGGCGGTGGAGATGCCGTGGTTGAGCATGTACAGCGTCGACCCGCTCTGGCCCTGGGTGGTCATCACGAAGATCCCCAGGATGATGAAGCCGAAGTGCGAGATCGACGTGTAGGCGATCAGCCGCATGATGTCGGTCTGGCCGATCGCCACGATCGCTCCGTAGATGACGCCGATGACCGCCAAGACGACGATCAGCGGGCGGAAATACGTTGAGGCGTCGGGGAACAGCTGCAAGCAGTACCGCAGCATGCCGAACGTGCCGACCTTGTCCATCACCGCCGTGATCAGCACCGCCGTCGCCGGAGTCGACTCCACCGCCGCATCGGGCAGCCACCGGTGGAACGGCCAGAGCGGGGCCTTGATCGCGAACGCGAACATGAACCCGAGGAACAGCGCCTTGAGCAAGGCCGACGAGGCGCCCAGCGAACCCGACGAAACGGCCGCGACGATCTGGCGGAAGTCGAAGGTGCCCGACCCGTTCTGCGCGGTCACCACGTACAGTCCGATCACGGCGGCCAGCATGATCAGGCCGCCGAATAGGTTGTACAGCAAGAACTTCACCGCGGCGCGGGACCGCTGCACGCCCGAACCGAAGCCACCGATGAGGAAATACATCGGGATGAGCATCGCCTCGAAGAACACATAGAACAGCAGCACGTCCAGCGAGATCACCGAAATCAGCACCATCGACTCGATGGTCAGCGTCAGCGCGACGTAGGCCTGCGCGCCGCGCGGGCGCTCGCCGGCGTCGTTCCAGCCGGCCACCAGTAGCAATGGCACCAGGACGGTGGTCAACAGCACCAGCACCAACGCGATGCCGTCGACGCCGAGGGTGTAGCCGGCGCCGAATGCCGGTATCCAGCGGTGAGATTCGACAAATTGATAGGTCGGGCCACCGGTCTTGAAGCCGAGCGCGATCGCGATCGACAGCGCCAGCACGGCCACCGAGACGGCCACACCCAGCCATTTGGCGAGCTGCCGCGACGCCGGCGGGAGCACGACGATCAGCACTGCGCCGACCAGCGGCACCAGCCACAGCGTCGTCAGCACGGGGAAGCTATTCATGAGCGCCGCTCCTCTTCATCGCTTCCTCCCCCTCGCCGCTTCGCGGCTGGGGGTGCCCCCACTGCATCGCGGCCGGCGCGTCAGGTCCACAGTTGCACCGCCAGGATCGCCACGGCCACCAGCGCCGCTCCCGCCAGCATCGACAACGCATAGTTACGGGCGAATCCGGTCTGGAAGCCGCGCAACCACTCCGAGGTCCGGCTCACCAACCTCGCCAGCGCGTTGACCGAGCCGTCCACAGCTTGGTCGTCGAACTCGACCAGCGCGTGGGTGAGTTGGGCACCCGGTCGCATGAACACCTCCTCGTTGAAGGCATCGCCGTACAGGTCTCTGCGGGCGGCGACCGTCAGCACCGACACGTCGGCGGGCGCTGTCTCTGGCACCGGGCGCCCGAGGTAGCGCCAGAGGGCCACCAGGAAGCCGACGGCGACGACACCGACCGCCACCCCGCTGGTCACCCAGGTGGGCGCGATGTGCGAGCTTTCCTCGAAGGTCGTCACCGGCTCCAGCCAGTGCTGCAGCGTGCCGCCCCAGCCCAGCAACCCGCCGGAGAACACCGACCCGACCGCGAGCAGGATCATCGGCCAGGCCATCGTCGGGGGCGCCTCATGCGGATGCGCGTCTGCGGCCCAACGCTTTTCGCCGAAGAAGGTCAGCAGCATCACCCGCGTCATGTAGAACGCGGTGATTCCGGCGCCAAGCAGCGCGGCCCCGCCCAGCACGTAGCCGCTGATTCCGCCCGCTCCCAGCGCGGCTTCGATGATCGCGTCCTTGGAGAAGTAGCCCGCGAACGGCGGCACACCGATGATGGCCAGGTAGCCCAGCCCGAACGTCGCGAAGGTGATCGGCAGCGCGCTGCGCAGCCCGCCGTAGTGGCGCATGTCCTGCTCGTCGTGCATCGCGTGGATCACCGCGCCGGAGCCGAGAAACAGGCCGGCCTTGAAGAAGCCGTGGGTGAGCAGGTGCAGGATCGCGAACGCGTAGCCGGCCGGGCCCAGGCCCGCGGCCAGCACCATGTAGCCGATCTGACTCATCGTGGACGCGGCCAGTGCGCGTTTGATGTCGTCCTTGGCGCAACCGATGACCGCCCCGAACAGCAACGTCACCGCGCCGACGATGATCACACCGAGTCGGGCATCCGGCGACAGGCTGTACAGCGGGTTGGATCGCACGATCAGGTACACGCCGGCGGTCACCATGGTCGCGGCGTGGATCAGCGCGGACACCGGGGTGGGACCTTCCATCGCGTCACCGAGCCAGGCCTGCAGCGGAACCTGCGCGGATTTGGCGCACGCGCCCAACAGCAGCAGCAATCCGATCGCGGTCAGCGCTGCGTGCCCGGCGCCCGACGCTTGGCCGAACACCCCGGAGTAGGACAGTGTGCCGAAGTTGGCGAAGATCACGAAGATGCCCAAGGCCAGCCCGGCGTCGCCGACCCGGTTCATCACGAACGCCTTTTTGGCCGCGGTCGCTGCGGTGGGCTTGTGATACCAGAAACCGATCAGCAGGTAGGACGCCAGGCCCACGCCTTCCCAGCCGGCGTAGAGAACCAGGTAGTTGTCGGCCACCACCAGCAGCAGCATCGCCGCGAGGAACAGGTTGAGGTACGCGAAAAAGCGTCGGCGATCGGGATCTTCGGCCATGTAGCCGACCGAATAGATGTGGATCAGCGATCCGACCCCGGTGATCAGTAGCACGAAGCAGATCGACAGCTGATCGATCTGCAGGCCGAAGTCGACTTGCAGGCTGCCGACCGGCACCCAGCTGAACAGGTTCTGGGTGATGGTCCGGGCGTCGCCGTGCCGGCCGAGCAGCTCGGCGAGCAGGTCCAGGCCGACTCCGAACGACGCCAGTGCCGTCGCGCAGCCCAGCAGGTGTCCCCACGGGTCGGTGCGCCTGCCGCCGAGCAGCAGTATCACCGCGCCGGCTGCGGGCAATGCGACGAGCAGCCAGGTCAAATGTGTCATTCGCCTCAGCCCTTGAGCAGGTTGGCTTCGTCGACCGAAGCCGATTTGCGGGCACGGAAAATCGTCATGATGATGGCCAGGCCGACCACCACCTCACACGCGGCGACAACCATCGTGAAGAACGCCACCATCTGGCCGTCGAGGTGGCCGTGCAGCCGGGCGAAGGTGACAAAGGCGAGATTGACCGCGTTGAGCATCAGCTCGACGCACATGAACATCACGATCGCGTTGCGCCGCAACAGCACACCGGCAGCGCCGATGGTGAACAACAGTGCGGAGAGGTAAAGGTAATTCTGGGGATTCATGACGCACCGTTCTGAGAACCGTTGGAGCCATTACCGGTCGGCACACCCTGGTCGTCAAACGTCCGGATTTCCAGGACCGCGGGCACCGACAGCCGGGAGAACGAGCCGTCGGGAAGCCGGGCCGCGGTGTCGACCGCGTTGTGCCGGGCATAGACACCGGGACCGGGCAGCGGGGTGGGGTAGCCACCGGGATGGAATCGCTCGATCGACAGCTCGCGCTGGGTCTTGCGGCGCTCGAAACGCTCGCGGTGCGCCAGAAGCATCGCGCCGATCGCGGCGGTGATCAGCAGCGCGCTGGTCAGCTCGAACGCCCACAGGTACTTGGAGAAGATCAGCGTCGCCAGACCCTGCACATTGCCGCCGGCGTTCGCCTGCGTCAGGCCGGCGAATCCCTCAGTGGCGCTGCCGATGCCGGCGATCAGCACGATGCCGAATCCCAGACCGGCCACCACAGCGGCAACCCGTTGTCCGCGCAGCGTTTCCACCAGCGACTCCGCCGAGTCCACGCCGATCAGCATCAGCACGAACAGGAACAGCATCATCACCGCCCCGGTGTAGACCACGATCTGCACCACGCCGAGGAACACGGCGTCCTCGATCATGTAGAACACCGCCAGGACGATCATCGTTATCGCCAAGGACATCGCGCAGTAGACCGCGTTGGCGGACATCACCACGCCCAGCGCCCCGATCAGCGCCAGCGTGCCCAGCAACCAGAACGTCACCGCCTCGCCGGTGGACGTGCGGGTGATGACGTCGGCGGCCAGTGTCATCGATGTGGTCGACGAGATGACGATCACTGCGTGACGTCCGAATTCCGTTTGTCGCGCAAGCCGTCTGCGGTGACGTTGCCGCGGTAGTAGTCGGCGTCGGTGGCCCCTTCGGCCATGGGGTGCGGTGTCGGCTTCATGCCCTCCAGCAGCGGAGCCAGTAGCTGGTGCTTTTCGTAGATCAGGCCGGCGCGATTGTCGTCGGCCATCTCGTAGTGGTTGGTCATGGTCAACGAGCGGGTCGGACAGGCTTCGACACACAGGCCGCAACCGATGCAGCGCAGATAGTTGATTTGGTAGACCCGGCCGTAGCGTTCGCCGGGGGAGAACCTTGCCTCGTCGGTGTTGTCGGCGCCTTCGACATAGATCGCGTCGGCGGGGCAGGCCCACGCGCACAGTTCGCAGCCGATGCACTTCTCCAGGCCGTCGGCGTAGCGGTTGAGCTGATGGCGGCCGTGATAGCGCGGCTTCACCGGGCCGGGTTTTTCCGGGTATTCCTCGGTGACGGGCCGTTTGAACATCGACCCGAACGTCACGCCGAACCCGGCGATGGAACTGAGGAACTTAGCCATGTGCTTTCTCCTTGGTCGCCGGCACCAGCGGCTGGCCGGGAAGCGGTGGCGTGGGGAATGCCGACTCGAGGGGCGGTGTCTCCGCCGGCTCTTGGCGGCCCCGCTTGGTGTGAGTTTGCTTGCGGGTAAATGGTTTTCGCAACAGAGCCAGCAATACGACGGAGAAAACGATGCTGGCGCCGACCAGCAGCGACGTCCAATGCTGGTAACCCTGGTCCCGCAGGGTGCGGATCGCCGCGGCGATCAGCGCCCAGACCAGCGACATCGGGATGAGCAGCTTCCACCCCAGCGCCATGAACTGGTCGTATCGCAACCGCGGCAGGGTGCCGCGCAGCCAGATGTAGATGAACAGAAACAGCCACACCTTGGCGGTGAACCACAGCACCGGCCACCATCCGCTGTTGGCGCCGGCCCACATGTCCAGCGGCCACGGAGCGTGCCAGCCACCCAGGAACAGCGTGGCGGCCAACGCCGACACCGTGGTCATGTTGATGTACTCGGCGAGGTAGAACATCGCGAAGCTCAGCGACGAGTACTCGGTGTGGAAACCGGCGACCAGTTCGCCTTCAGCCTCGGGTAGGTCGAACGGCGCGCGGTTGGTCTCGCCGACCATCGACACCAGATATGTCAGGAATGACGGCAGCAGCAGGAAGATGTACCAGACCCGGTTCTGGGCCGTCACGATCTGCGACGTGGACATCGTTCCGGCGTAAAGGAATACCGTCGCGAACGAGAGCCCCATCGCGACCTCGTAGGAGATCACCTGCGCCGTCGAG
>DASQRI010000108.1:0-2235 GCA_035642975.1 Mycobacterium sp. | reverse complement strand
GGGCGAGCAACCCTCCAACACCTGCGCGACCGCACCATAGGTGCGGTCTTCTTGGCCTTGCTTCGGGTGGGGTTTGCCTAGCCACTCCGGTCACCCGGAGTGCTGGTGCGCTCTTACCGCACCGTTTCACCCTTACCACCGCGAAGGTGGCGGTTTGTTCTCTGTGGCACTTTCCCGCGAGTCACCTCGGATTGCCGTTAGCAATCACCCTGCTCTGTGAAGTCCGGACTTTCCTCGACTCGTTGCCGCAATGAGCACGAGCCGCGGCCGCCCAGCCAACTCGTCCGCGCCAATACCGTACTCGTTACGAAAGGTGCAGGCCAGCCGTCGTCTAGGCGGCATGTAGGTCCGAGATTGTTATCCCGACGGCGATTTCCATCTCACTGATTTCCAACCGCGGCCGTCCGCTCGGCAGCGGAGGCGCTCCCGAGCGATACTGCGCGCCGGTCGGTGTGGTGAATTCTGCTGTGTGTCTGGACGTTTCGTCGACGCGGGGTTGGACCTGCCAACCGGCGACTTCTTTGACGTAATTGCATCGTTCGCATAGTCCGAGACCGTTGCTCGCATCGGTTGCGCCGCCGCTGGCCCATGGCCGGGCATGGTCGCGGTGGCGGATCGGAGCGTCGCAGTAGGGCGTGCGACAACGCTGATCTCTCAGCCCGATAAAGGCGGCCAACCCGCGGGGAAACAACCGGGTCCGTGATTCCATTGCCACCAGCGCCCCGGAGCCCGGGTGGGCGTAAAGCCGGCGCAGCGTTGCCCGCGACCGTGCATCAGCGACGGCGCCCGCGACCAACCCGCGGGCCACCGCCGCCGGTATCGGGCCGTAGCCGCAGACCTCGGCCGCGGTGGCGCCACCGCCCAACAGGGTGTCATCCGACACCACCAAATTGACCGCGATCGGCGAGGCCGCCGCTGCGCTCAGCCCGGTGACCCGCTCGACCAGGGTGTCGGCCATCACCTGGCCACGCGACCGCCCGTCACCGCAGGTGTCAGCCTGCCGTCGCAAGGCGGCATATACCGACACGCCCTGGGCCACCGGTAGCAGCGCCGTCAGATACGTCATCGTCTCGGGTGCGGGTCGAATGGTCACCGTGCGTTCGGTTTCGGCTTTCGCGGCACGGTCGACGACCGCGTGCGGATCGAGCCGGTAGGCGATCGTCTTGGCGGTCGCCGCCACCCGCGCGTCGCCCATCCCGTCCAGCCCAGCCGGGTCAGCGCACAACTCGGCATCCAGGGCCCGCCGGTCGTCAACGTCCAGGCAGGCGCTTTCGCGGACGATCAGGGTGGCCCGCCATTCCGTCAAAACCCCGGCCTCCAGCGCGGCCAGAGTATGCGGCATCTCGTGCACCAGGGCCTTGGCGAACCCGAGGTGCCGGTTACCTCGCGCCGGCGAATCCCGTCGGGCCAGCGCGACCTCGCTGGCCACCCCGCGTCCGCGCCGCGCGGCCGGCACTCCGGTCGCAGCCTCGGCGGCCCGGCGTGCCGCATCCAACGCCGCCGCGGCTCGAGCCTGACCCGCCGCCGCGACGGACTTCACCCGCTCCAACTCGGCAATCCGCGCAACCAACGCCGATTCGTCAGCGGCCAGATCCACCACCGCCAATATCTCGAACATACGTTCGATAGTAGCAGGGTCCACTGACTCAAGCTTTTTGGCAGGGCTGCAATGTGTGGATCGTTGTGGCTGTGGCTGAAAGGGTGTGGAGATGTCTCGGTCGCGACGGACGAAGCTTCCCGCTGAAGAGAAGACCCGTTTGGTGCTGGCGGTGTTGGCCGGTGAGATGACGTGTGCTGAGGCGGCCCGGCGATGCGGGGTCCACGCCGTCACAATGACCAAGTGGAAGCATCAGTTCCTGGCCGCCGGCGCTGAGGGCCTCCAAGAGATCCCTAGTGGTCCGGCAGGCGCTAAAGGCAATCCCGAGCAACGCCGGTTACAGCTGGAAAACGAGCAACTCAAGCTGGCGTTGGCCGAGGCCAGTCATGCCAATCTCACACCCGAGTAACCCCTATCGTCTACAGAGCAAGAGGTGAAGGGAGAACGCAGCCGATGCCGCCGACCCGGTGGGACAAGCGCGTCGACGCCGGCGACTGGAATGCCATCGCCGCCGCTGTCGACGACTTCGGCGGTGCCCAGCTCCCCCGACTTCTGACGCCCGCCGAGACGCACCGACTGCGCAACCTGTACGCCAAGGAGCAACTCTTCCGCGCCACCATCGACATGGCGCCCCGCCG